>CAKSAI010000415.1 GCA_934434905.1 uncultured Lachnospiraceae bacterium
GGACGGATGGCAGGTTCGGGAAGAAAGTGAACAATATTTGTTATACAGAAAATAAGCAAAAAGGAGTTTTTACCTATGAAGAATAAATGCGTAATTCTTATTCCGGCATTGGATCCGCCGGAAAAATTTAAGGACTATATTACAGAATTATTGTCATCTGGATTTACGGATATTCTGGTGGTGGATGACGGCAGCGCTTCAAAAGATATATTTAATGAGATTGGAGCTCATCCGCAGGTAACGGTTCTGACCCATGAGAAAAATATGGGCAAGGGCAAAGCGTTGCGTACCGGAATGGAATATTATAAAAAGAATTTTAATCTTGACGAGTATTGTGGAGTAATTACAGCAGATTCAGATGGACAGCATCTTTGTAAAGACGTGATGAAGATCAGTGACCGGCTGACTATGGGAACAGATAAACTGATTCTGGGCGTTCGTGATTTTGATGAAGCAGGTGTGCCACCGAAGAGCCGTATCGGAAATAAGCTTACCAGTTTTTTCTTCCGGATACTTCTGGGGCTGTCGATTTCCGACACACAGACCGGACTTCGGGGGATTCCCAATTCCCTTATTGATCTGAGCCTTTCCATACCGGGAGACCGGTTTGAATATGAGACTGCTGTGCTGATCGAGGTCGGAAAGAAGGCAGGATTCGAGGAGATAACGATTGATACCGTGTACTATGATGATAATCAAGGGACACATTTTCATCCCATAAAGGATTCTTTTCGGATTTATCGGCTGCTGTTCGGTACTTTTTTCCGATATCTCCTGATATCCTTGAGTTCTTTCCTTGTGGATATTTTGTTGTTTGCACTGGGAACGAAGCTCCTGTTTCTTGAACAACCGTGGAGTATTCCGGTTTCTACTGTGGCGGCAAGGGTGATCTCCGGTACATTTAATTTTATCATGAATCGGAATGTTGTTTTTAAAAGCGGGAAATCCTATGCCAAAACAGGAATTTCTTATTTGATATTGTGTGTAGTCCAGTGTGCGGCTTCCGCAGGTCTGGTCTATGTATTTACCAGAATTCTTCCGTTGGATGAAGTATTTGTAAAAGTAGTGGTGGATACCTGCCTGTTTCTGGTAAACTACCGGATTCAGAAGACGATTATTTTTAAGGAGAAAAATTAATGAAGAGAAAAGTTGTCTATGCAGTCTGCATTTTGATAGGACTTGCCATGACAGTCCAGATTGCCCTGGGAGTTATCTGGATGGGATTAAACCTTACAAATATTCCTGTTTTTGGTGACACTACGGAGTATTATCAATTGTCTCAGACTCTGCAGGTTGACGAATACAGACCGATTTTGTATCCGCTCATGATACGAGGCGCGGATATGATCTGCAAGCGTCTTCCGATTGGCTACCAAACGATACTTTACCTTGTACAAACAGCAGTCTCATTTGGTAGTATTCTGTATCTGACTTGTATATTAGGTAAGATAATTACTCGGGGAAGAGAGGTGTCTCAAAAGTTTTTTTGGGGGATTGTGATCTTTGTGAGTACATATATTATGTGTATTCCGATGATTACATTTATGAATTTTTCTGTGCTGACGGACTCCATTGCGACATCTATGCTTCTGTTTGCCATCGGAGCGATCGTGCAGATATTTTATGGAAACAAGCACCTTTGGAGAGGCTTTCTTGTGATTGCAGTCTCTATGTTGATCGAATTCCTGGTGCGGGCTGACCGACTATACAGTTGTACCCTGTTCCTTCTCATATGCTTTGTGGCATATCTCATAAAGAAAAGGAAGGGGATTTGCATCCGAAGAACCGTGGCATGGATGCTTGTATGCATTCTTTTCTGTACAGGGGCAGCAACAGCTGTCAATGGGCTGACACAACAACCGGGGCTTTATGGACGGATTCGGACTACGTTTGGTTTTGTTCTTCTGGATCGTGTTGTATGGCCGAATATGACGGAGAATTATGAAGATTTCCCGCAGGAAATCAAAGACATGGTCTCCAAGGAGGATGCTGAGACTTTTGACAGCCATAACAATAATGTCATGTATCAGATGGCTCCTTTAATTCGGGAAAAGGCTGGAGAAGAACAAGCAGAGGAAATTTATAAAGATATGGCAAAGATTGTTTTTCACAATCAGCCTTTGAAAGTGCTTAGCGATATTGTGGAGGATATCATATGTGTTATTTTTACGCCAATAAGTGCATATCTGAGCCACTATGGAAACGTACAGACAGCCGATAGCTGGAATCTCTATTGTGTATCAAGGACAAGTGAGACATTCAGTAACATCTATTATGCATATTATCTGAACAGCTTTATGAGTCTCCTTGTGATTGCATGTCTATGTTTTGCATTGCGATTGTTTCGAAGGGAGAGGGGAGCATTTACGGTTTCAAAGTTATTAGCGCCGGGATTCCTGATGTGCTTGATCATTGCACTATGGTTTTCAATCGGAGATGGAGCGCCGCCAAATGACAGATATGCATTGCTTCATTATGTAATATGGGCGTATTGGGCGTTAGGAAATGTAGGAAAAACTTGCCTTTTTAACGTTATTTCTTGAAAATCTTCTCTTATTATGGTAGCCTAATAACAATAAGAATTTGGAAGAATGAGGAATATCATAAATTACAGGAGTTAAACGGAAGGAAGGACAATAAAATTATGATGATGAAGATAATGGATCTGTTGCTGCTGATCAGAGAACGCACGTATATCTATTACCACAAGGATACGAATCAGTTTGATGGCTGTCCAATTTCTGCACGTGAGATGGAGCATATCTCGTTTGATGAGAAGATTCCTTACAAGGATCTGAACAATATCAGGCTGCCGTCCTATGAAGAGATTGATCATAAGGACATTATGAGTTTTTATGTAAGAGAATTTGTAGAGGATAAAGA
>CAKSAI010000416.1 GCA_934434905.1 uncultured Lachnospiraceae bacterium
TATAACGGGACAACAATCGAGATTCTTGGACTATATTCAAAAGCATGCTCTCTTTGCTGCCGAAGCTGTTGGCCGGTAACACCGTACTTCTTATTCCATTGCTTATAGTTTATCCCAATACGCAGCAGAAGCTTTTCCTGCAGCTTGGCCGCAAATTTCCTGACCCCATATTTTTTTAAGTATAAAATACCTTTTTTTATCTTCGACACCACACTGCTCCTTGCCTCTGAATGTTCCGATTAAAATTAGTAGTTCAACAATTTTGCCAAATAATCTTTTTTGATGCTATAGCCATATTCCGGATCCGTGGCCCAGCCATAACCACTGGGATTCTGTTCCTTTCCGAGCCATTCCACGTAGGGGGCACTCCCGACAATCGTGTTCACCCACCAGTTCGTATATTTATCCGGGTCAATGCATTCATAAGCAAAGGACTCCGGCGTTGTTCCCTTCGCTGCATAGGCTTTCAGACGCTGGACATGGGCCCGGATACCTGTCCGTACATCTGGGTAGCTTCTTCCTACATCTACCGTTCCATCCTCATATATTGCCCCTGTCGTATCAAGACCAGCGAAGTTATACTGCTCCGGCTTTACAACGCAGGAGGCTCCCGGATACTGTAAGAAGCCGGTCTCCTTCATGGACTGGCAGAACGCAACTTCCACCCGAACCCCCTCTGCATTGCATTCTTCCATGTAGATACGGCAGAAATCTTCAACTGTCGGTGCTTCCGTATTGGCATAAAAAGCCGGATATGTATACCTGTCCTTGTAATAGGCTGCCATCTTCTCTACTGTGGTACTGGAGGTACCCATGATGGAATAGTAAAACTCCTTCGAAGCTTCTCTTCCTTCGCGTTTTCCGTATTGCATATAATGATGGTAATACCCTGCCAGATCATCTCCGAACACTCTTTCCAGATCAGCATAATTACTGCGGTAATATGTTACATTAAAATCTGCTTTTGCCTGGCGTCCTTCCTTCATACCAAAGGTAATAAAATGACTTAATGCTCCATACTCATCATCACCGTATATCTGCTTTATATCAGCATGCCGGCTGGTATAGTAATTAAAATCATATACGGCGGAATAATCCACTCCATCGTAGACGGTGACTGCATTTTGCAGTTCTGTAACTCCGGTGGTTATACGCCCTTCATATCTCCCATTTGTAATATAGTGAAGATAGTAACTCTTCCGGTTCTTTCCGAATGCGCGGCGAAGATCCTGATACTGATTTCGGTATGAATTTACATCAAAATTCTCGCTTGCCTTGCGCCCTTCCTGCATGCCAAACGTGACAAAATGGCTTAATGCTCCTTGGGGATCATCTCCAAAAATCTGTTTTAAATCCGCATATCTCCCAATATAATATTCATAATTATAGACAGGAGAATAATCTACACCGTCGTAGACCGTTACGATCCCCTTTTTCAAATCATAATATTCGGCAATTGCAGTGGCATCCGCAGCTCCTAGCTTCTGAAGCTTCGCATCCGAATTCAGGTAATTATTGTAATCACCGGAATTACTTAAGAATGCATGTTCTACAATAAGGCCCGGAATACCCTTTTTCTTACATTCACGGATAACCGCATACTTATCTCCTCTGCTCCCATCCGGCAGGTTATATTTCGGATCATTATCACTGACATACTGATACTGGATGCCTCTTTTGGTAATTCCAAGATTCCCAAGCTTCTCCAGAATGTTTTCCGCTAAACCCGCTCCTTCCTCGCTGATATCCGGGCGGTAATTTGGATTGGGATAATACACCTCCGCGCCATATGCCTTTCCTGATCCATCATCGGCATTCAGATGGATACTTACAAATACATCTGCCCCTTTTTCCTCTGCAAAGTCTGCTCGGTTGTTCAGACAGTCGGCCGTGGTCACATTGCCCCACGCGCATTCTTCCGTTTCCCGCGTCAGATATACTTTAACATTTTTATAAGTCTCCAATTCCGCCTTACAATACTTCGCAATCTTCAACGTTAATTGCTGTTCATTCACACCAAAGTAATTTGCGCCACTGTGCGTTTTATCATGTCCCGGATCGATCACCACCACCAATGGATCCTGCTCTGTTTCTTTCTTCTCATTCTCCGTATTAATACCCGCTGTATAGCGCGCTACAGCAGAAGCTGTCGTCTCTGCCCGATTCAACGCTTCTCCAAATGTATCATTTGAGATCGTGTTTCCCTCTGCATCAGTAACCGTTATATCCAGACCAACCGATTCTTCACTGACAATGACTGCATTTGCCTCAGAAGTACCCGCTTCCATGTTTACACCATATTGTGTATTCATTCCGCACTCTTCAAAGGCGATCGTTCTTTCCCGGCCTTCTGCTTCAAATCGAATTTCAATCAACACATACACTGCATTTTCTTCTTGTTCATGGTTTATTGCAAAAAGAGCTGTGTTCCCGTCTATCGTATCTGCCGCACAGTCAAACACTTCATTCGTTTCTTGATTCCGGTATACCAATACCGGATTCTGATAGACCGCTTCTTCTCCGCCGATGCTTACTACAATTTTCTGGGCATCCGGTGCTTCTATGTATGGTTTTTCAATCACCAGATAATTTAACAAATATGTTTCGCTGTTCTCTGCCGCGAGAACCTGCTGCATCGGCAACCCTGTGGCTATAAGCGCCAAAGCTATCATTCCTGTCAGTAACCTTTTCCACAAACTTCTCATATTTCCTGCACTCCTTTAATTTTAAGGCCAGATTTATTTTCGTCTCGACCGTTTCATTGTAACACCATGGATGTTTGAATACAAATAGCAATTTTTACTTAAATGCCCAAAATTTATTAATAAGAAAATTCACCGGTACACTTATCAACAAGTTGATAATCGGTGCTAAAA
>CAKSAI010000417.1 GCA_934434905.1 uncultured Lachnospiraceae bacterium
GATAAGAAATGGCAGACGTACTTGCAATGAGTGGGAACACTCCTAATTATAGTGGAATGCTCTTCAACAAGGGCAACACCAAAACGCCTTTTTCCACTATGATCGGTGGTAAGAGAAAGTACACAAATCATACCGAGTTCGTAACCGGACAGGAATATGAAACTGCAACGGGCAGCCAGCCTGACATTTCCGAGGCAGCTTCTTTGACAGCCCCCGACGCTTCTGTAATTACCAGAGAGCAGAAAACTAACGTAACGCAGATCTTTCAGGAATCTGTCGGCATTTCCTATGGAAAAATGTCTAACATGGGAACATTGAGCGGGCTGAATGTTGCCGGACAGATGGCTAACCCTATTTCTGAGGAAGATTTTCAGGTTGCAGCTAAGATGGCGAAGATCGGACAGGACATCGAGTATACTTTCCTTAATGGTGTATACCAGAAGTCTACTGGCGATACCGTCGCAAATAAGTCCAGAGGTCTTCTGAAAGCGATCACTTCTAACATTATTGATGCGAACGGTAAGATGCTGTCTTTTATGCTTGTGTGCGAAGCACTAAAGAGCATTAAGGAATCCAACGGCGATATTACCAATATTGTCCTTGGTCTGGATTCTACGAGCAGATTGCAGTTGAATGCTGACGCCGTGGCAAACGGTCTTACCATCGTTGAGAGCGGCAGAGACATTAACGGTATCGCTGTGGATAAGGTGCTTACTCCCCTTGGAACTATTTATCTAAGAGACCTGTTCTATCTTCCTGCCGGAACTGTATCACTGTTTGACCCGTTCATTATGGCGCCTGTTGAACAGCCGACGCCGGGCAAGGGTAATTTCTTCCTTGAGGAGCTTGCTAAGACTGGTGCAGGTACGAAGAAGCAGATCTTCGGTCAGATCGGTCTCGATCATGGCCCTGAGTGGTATTCTGCAAAGATCACTGGGCTGTCTACTGCAATGCCTACTGATAAAGATATGGCACGCAGAGTATTTCAGGTAAGTGCAGATTCTACCTCTGCTGCGGAGCTGACGGCATTAACTGTGACCTCCGTAGCTGGCACGGCAACTGGTGATACCAAGATTACTGTTTCTCCGGCAAAGGGCGAGGGCAATTCCTACAAGTACAAGGTAGCTGATGCTGAGACCGCTGTAACGGCTGGGCAGAATGTGAAAACTTGGACGGCTTGGGATGGCAGCGCAGATATTACCGCGGCAACCGGTAAGGTGATCACCGTGGTTGAGTGCAACAGCAACTATGCAGCCGTGGGCGCAGGTCATGCAACTGTGACAGCTAAGGCGTAAGCAGAGGAGATCTGGGATGGAAGAGCTTTTGAAAGAATTGAATAGTGATTTAGGAGCTGAACTGGCTTCTGAACTGCATGAGGATTCCGACAAGGCTCTTCTGTCTGCAAAGGTCAAAGGAGCTTATTACGCAGTAAGGCGCAAGCGGAATTATCAGGAACACCATACAGATGAATTTATCGACAGGGATATGAAATCCATGTATGACATCATCAAAGACCTTGCGCTGTATGACTGGAACCATATCGGAGCTGAAGGAGAGACAAGCCACAGCGAGAATGGTATTAGCCGTGCATGGAATCCGAGGGAAAATATATTGGGAGAAGTAACACCATTTGCAACGGTTATTCAGAAAAACTAGGTGATCCAAATATCTCCCGACCGCAGGGTTAAGTGGTGTTACCTATCTACCATGTGTAGAAAAGGAATCTGACTTTCGCATGGCGTTTGTTGGCTTTGAAAAAACGTATAGAATCACACACGGTCAAAACAAGTCTTAGTCAAGAATTACACAAGGTTTAATCAAGAAACCTTGTAAACTGTGCCTATAGGGCATTAAAAGAAGATTGAGCGTGATCAATTTCGTGAGTTTGCGAAATTGATTGCAGGCGGCGCACGTTAAGTGGTGGTGGGCGGTGCGCCATATTTCTATTTTGGAGGGAAAGAGATTATGGAATTAAAAGATACAGTTGAAATGATGAACAGTTCCGATTACAAGGAGCGTTTTAGAGCGGAATATCAGCAGGTGGTTATTCGCTATCAGAAATTAAAAACTATGCTTGAAAAATGGGATGCAGGGGAACTCAATTTTGAGCCTACGTGCCCTAGAAGCACTTACAACATGCAGATTAAAGCAATGACTGACTACATTGCAGTCCTCGAAGCGAGAGCAGTTATGGAAGGTGTAGACTTACAGTAGGGATGTGATGCTATGCGTTCATTAAAAAAGAATAAGCAACCGTTCTATTACGCCACCTACGATGCCGAGAAAAAGGTATACGACCGTGATGATGATAGAAATATCAAGTACATAGAGATTAACGGAGAGAAAATCCCTGTCGAGATAGGAACAGAACCAGGTTATAATGACCCGGTTCTTTTTTATGCCAACATTTCCGCTGGCAAGGGCGATGTGCAGGCTGATGTGTTCGGAAGTAGCGTTGACTATTCCCGGACAATATCTACTTGCGACATGGATTGCCCGATTACCAAGCTGACAAGGCTATGGATTGGCCGCGAACCAAAATATAATGAGGACGGTTCCGTGAATGGTGATAGCGCTAACTATGAGGTTGCCGCGCCGCCTGCAAAAAGTCTGAATGGAATCGTGATCGCGATTAAGGAATTGCCGGAGGGATGATATGGAAAACAGAATATCCTTGGAACTGAATACCAGATTGAGTTTCGGAAAGAGGACGAAGATGCAGCGCTGAAGGAGTGTAACGGCTACTGTGATGTGTCCGTGAAGCTGATTGCGGTGTTGGCAGCGCCGAACAAAGAGTGTGATCTTGAGGATTTTTCGGCGTTGCAGCGAAAGACCCTGCGGCATGAAATTGTTCACGCGTTTCTTGCGGAAA
>CAKSAI010000418.1 GCA_934434905.1 uncultured Lachnospiraceae bacterium
CTTTGCAAAGGATCGGTATGCCGTTTACGATTATCTGAAAACCACAGGTTGTTTTATTGTGACTGTAAAGCCTTCCGATTTCCGTTTGCTGTAAAAGCATCGCCTTTTTATGAAATTCACTGTCCTCATTATCATGGGATTGTAAAATCTTAATGGTGCGGATGCCGAAAGTATCACATACCGTATTTTCCCCAACCGTTACCCGAATCGTATACAACGGCTGTTTGCCGCATCCGTTGGGATACCAAAGCTTGGGATCTTCAATGTCAAAACGGCGCACCAATAAGGATTCTTCCGAATAATACTCCGCACTGGCAACAACAGCGCCGCCCGGCGCAATTATTTCTGTATGTACAATACCCCCCTGTTCCTGATTTTCGAACTCAATTTCGGTGTAGATCTGAGCCCCAAAGGCGTCTATATTTTCGGTGGTAACATAAACACTTTTCGCATACATACCGCTTGTATAATCGAGATATACCGGGCGAAAAATTCCACAGGTAACAAATCGGTCCACCCAGTCCCAGCCATAGGTACACTGTATTCTGCGCGTATACAGACGTTCCGCAGTGAATGCCGCCTCAAGCTCAGGATTCCCATCAACCTCCTTAACCGGAGAACGGAAACGCACCTCAAGGAAATTATCTTTCTCCTTAAGCTTCCCGGAAACATTTGTTCTCAAAGGAAGAAACATATCTTCCGCAACGGCTATATGCTCGCCGTTGAGATAAATATCAGCGTATGTATCCAGACCTTCAAATACAAGATATACATGCTCAGAAGGTTCGGCCTCAAAACTACAGCAATAATTCCAGTTTTCCTTTTCTATCCACTGATACGCTTTATTATTGTCCCGCCAGTACGGATCATCAATAACACCATTATTCAGTAAATCCGTATGCACACATCCCGGAACTGTTGCCGGCAATCCGTCCGCCTTTTCTCCGAACAGCCGCCAATTATCGCACAACAAAACCTTTTTCATTACGATCCTCCAAAGTAAAAAAATAATTCATCCTTACTAATCATCCCAGGAATCGGGCCAATTGATGTCGGCCTCCATTACCTCAACTCCATAGTCTTCAACGCCAAGCAAAACCTTTTTCAGTTTGTTAAGATCCGATGTTTCAACTTTCCCGCTTTCATTATCGTCAACCGCTTCCAGATTGATGGCTACGTTTCCGTTAGAAAGATATTTTTTTACCCTGACTAAATCTTTGACGTTCACCTTTAAATCCGCATTTGCATCACCGTAAACCGTTACGGCAGCGTTCACAGAAAACACAGAGCAAAGCATCGTCATACATATTACAGACAAACATACCGCATATTTCTTCATTCTGTTCTTTAACATCATCCATTACTCCTTCCGATTCCCCGGTGTTTCACCGTAATATTTTTTATAATTTTCAATAAAGTATGAAACAGATTCAAATCCCGAAAGCTTTGCGACACCGCTTACCGTGGTATTGCCGTCACTGATAAGACTATGCGCATATTTTAATCGTATTTCTTTCAGATATTTTCCGAAATTTATCCCCAATTCCTCTTTTAAGAGACTGCCAATATAATTTTGAGAGCACCCAACATACTCGGCAACGTCAAGCAAGGATATATTTCGGCTGAAATTGTTGTGAATGAAATAAACTGCTTTCTGAACTTTGGGCGAATGCAGGTTTTTTACATTCATCTTTTTCTCAGCATTAAACTTGCGAAGATACGTAACCAGCACACGATTCAAGGAAAACCGTACCATTTCTTTGGAGTACTCCGCAGGATTTTCAAGCTCATTATTAATAAATCTAAGTTCCCTTTCCAGTTCCCGGCATTCCTCATCGGAAAACTCACATACCGGATAACTCCCCAGATTCTTGAGCTTGGTAAAGATCACTGGATCGATCAGGCTGTCATCGAAATTCACATTTATTATGGCAAAGACTTCCTCATTCTCTTCATCATAATTTACTTCGTGAAAATCGGTATATGACAAGTAGTAGGCGACTCCTCTGAAAAGAGGACTGTCGTATCCGTTTACAATCTGATTTCCCTTTCCGGAAACCACCAGTTCAAACTCATTATAATTATGCCAATGCATAGAGGTATTCATCGGGTAGGTATCACTGTCACGGAACACGACACTGATACCCATGTCGCCCAGGCTCTTGTTCTCTATTAATTTGTAAAACATGGTACTGCTTTGCATCGCTCATTCTCCCAAAAACCAATCATATACTATTTGAATTCCACCGTGATACTATCGGATAAAAGTCCCTCGGATACGGCCTTTATCGTAACCGGCCCCATCGTCTTTGCAGAAACCACAGCAAGACACTTCCCGGAAAGAGCCGGTATCTTATCTGCTTTAAGAGAACCGATATATTCCGGGTCACCGTTATCCACGCCTTCCATAACAGCGTCATTATCAACCAAAAAGCGGATAAGGTTTGAAGCTGTCGGCACAATGTTTCCGAAATTGTCAAGCACCTGCGCTGTCACAAAGCAAAGCTCTCGTTTAGCACTGTTTAATGTCTCCGCATTTACCGAAAGCTTTATTTTGTAAGGAGCTCCGGCAGTAACTACGGTGTCTTCCGCGATCTTTTCACCCTTTTCGTTATAACCAACAGCAGTAAGTGTGCCGGGTTTATAAGGAACCACCCAGTGCAGATGCTCGCCGTTCTCTCTGTCATAGCGAACGATTCCCAAGGATTCGCCGTTTAAGAAAAGCTCTGCACTCTGACAGTTTGTATAGGCTAAAACGTCTATATTTTTACCCTGCATACCCTCAAAATTCCAATGCGGGAACAGATGCAGCACCGGATCTTTACTCCAACAAGACTGGTAAAAGTAAAAACCATCCTTGGGG
>CAKSAI010000419.1 GCA_934434905.1 uncultured Lachnospiraceae bacterium
GCTCACAATAGTAAGACTGGCTGATGGAATGGAGCACCTTCACCGTTGTCTGCGTCCCGTTTCTTTTACCGAGGTTATAGACGGCTCGCTGCATCAGAAGTGTCAGGCTCCGCCGGTACGCACGCTGGCCGTCCCGATCC
The DNA here is from genome assembly GCA_934434905.1 of uncultured Lachnospiraceae bacterium. GTDB lineage: Bacteria > Bacillota > Clostridia > Lachnospirales > Lachnospiraceae > 14-2. Next base: position 141 of record CAKSAI010000419.1, read on the forward strand.
TTCGTCGTCACAAATGAAACCGTCCCGTCCCCCGGAACCTCCTTATACAGTTCCTTCAGATGTCCCTGAAAACATGCCAGCACGATATCGTCGCTGTAGTCCTTCTGAAATTGCTGCGCCACCTCCAGAAACGTGGTGTGTTCAGGGTATGCATATACCTTTTCTCCGATTGTCAGTTGATACATTCTCAACATCCTCCTGTTGATTCCTGTGTTATTTGGATTCACGAATTGCCCTCCTGCCAGGCAATTTTGCGTACATCATATATACCGAAACGGCGGCTTCGGTGCCTGTGCGATCACAGTTAGTTCCGGCAGATGCGCTTCCAGATACTCCTTCATGTACGGTATAAATATCTGCTCCAACCCGTAATGCCCGGCATCGATCACTGCCATTCCCCAGGCCACCGCATCGATTCCCTCATGATGGTCAATGTCCCCGGTGATCAGCACCTGTGCGCCCTTCTTCAAAGCGTCCTCGATCACGCTCTTGCCGGATCCCGGACAGACGGCGGCGCACTGCACCCGCATGTCCGGCTCACCGAACACCTTCACTTTATCCAGTCCAAAGGATTGCTTCGTCAGTTCCGCACACTCTCCAAGAGTCATCTCACAGGGCAGCGAACCGATCTTGCCGATTCCGATGGTACGCATACCAACGGAGCCTTCCGTCTTACTGACTGCTCCCTCCAGCAACGCAGATCCCGCCTTGCTGGCCGTACCCTCCGGCAGCGTACCTGTCTCCTGCAGTACCGCTATATCCGACAGCCCCAAGCGCTCTGCAGCCAGATCCGCCATAGCGGCCACGTCGAAATTCGTATGCATGGCATAATACGCCATATCATGCCGGATCAATTCCAGAATCCTTCGTCCGATAAAATCTTCACTGTTCACCTGCCGGATCCCCTTAAAGATCAGCGGGTGATGAGTCAGCAGCATATCTGCCTGCGCCTCCACCGCTGCCGCAATGGCCTCATCGGTGGCATCCAGGGCGATGGATACGGTATGAACTTCCTTCTCCATACTGCCAGCCAGCAGCCCCACATTGTCCCAGTCACATGCCATAGACTCCGGGAACTGCTGCTGCAAAAACTCAATAATGTCCCTGCATTTCATTATAATGACTCCTTCTTATCCTCCAGTTCGCGTGAGAAATCTTCCGGTCAGAGCGTCTATGCGCCTGCTCTACTGCGAATCGCAACTCAAAATTTTGTCAACACCTGCCGCATCCCCGCAATCTCTTCCCGAAGCTCCCGCTCCCGCTGCTCTCGCCGGGCTGCCTGATCTGCCGGGATTTTCTCGACACATGCCGTCTGCTCCGACGGCATTTTCTCTTCACGCGCCGCACGATCCGATGATACTGCTTTTACGCACGCTTCTGAATGGTCGGAGCTTCGGATCTGCTCTAATATACGCTCCTTCTGCTTAAGCTGCCACAGCAGGAACTCCCTCAGCACCGGATGCCGCTCTTCTAACAGAAGTGGCCCGTAACGAAGCTCCTCCTCCGTATAGGAAAGCGTCTCCTCATCGGCGCTGCCCTTCCCGTGCACATCATCCAGAGCTTTACCGCTCTCCCGGCACACATCATACGGTGCTTTTAAGCCCTTCTGCACCTTCATCATGGGATAATACTTCCCATCCTCTTCTACCATATCCTCCGACAGCAGCCTGAAACCATGCGTCACAAGGTACCTGCGGAATTCGTACAACTCCGACTGGGGCTGAAGCACAAGAATCGTGTCCGGACTGATCACAGCCTGTCCCGCCTCCAGGATCCCACTCATGGTGGCTCCGCCCATACCGGCGATGACGATCACCTGCACCTCGTCTCTATGTAACGCGGCCAGGCCATCCGAAAGCCTTGTCTCTATGTAAGCCCCCAGCTGATGTTCCCTGATATGCTCCTGCGCCCGCTGTAATGGTCCCGTCCGTACGTCCATGGCGATTGCCCTGTCCGCAATGCCCTGCTCCACCAGCCAGATCGGGAGGTACCCATGATCCGTTCCCACATCCGCCACGCACTTGATCTGCGGCGTTTTCGTCCGCTCCGGCACTTCCGCCACAGACCTTCCGCCATGCTCCATCCTGCCTGCCGCCAGTTCTGCCACTGCCTGCAATCGTTTTGATAACTGTATCATATTACTCCAGATAATCCTTCAGCTTACGGCTTCTGCTGGGATGGCGGAGCTTACGGAGCGCCTTGGCCTCGATCTGCCTGATCCGCTCTCTGGTTACATTGAATTCCTTGCCGACCTCCTCCAGCGTCCGCGCTCTTCCGTCGTCCAGACCAAACCGCAGGCGCAGTACCTTCTGCTCCCGCTCAGTCAATGTTCCTAAGACCTCCTTCAGCTGCTCCTTTAAGAGCGTAAATGCCGCCGCGTCAGCCGGAGCCGGCACATTGTCATCCTCGATGAAGTCGCCCAGATGGCTGTCCTCCTCCTCACCGATGGGAGTCTCCATAGACACCGGTTCCTGGGAGATCTTTAAGATCTCACGCACACGCTCCACCGGCATATCCATCTCCGCAGAGATCTCCTCCGGGGTAGGTTCACGCCCCAGCTCCTGTAAGAGCTGTCTGGATACCCGGATCAGCTTGTTGATGGTCTCCACCATATGCACCGGGATACGGATGGTACGAGCCTGATCTGCGATGGCTCTGGTGATGGCCTGACGGATCCACCAGGTCGCATAGGTGCTGAACTTATAGCCCTTG
>CAKSAI010000420.1 GCA_934434905.1 uncultured Lachnospiraceae bacterium
GATTTTCCACCATGGAAATACAAATTCTCCCCGTTTCCGGTGCAGTATAAGCCAACACCGTCTGACCATATGGTGCCGGATGCATTGCAGTTGCCGAAATTGTTGCATATGTCGCTGCTTTCCATGTTGTACCGTCAAGTACCATTTCGGTCCAGGCACCGTCTCTGTAATAAAGTGGTTTCCAGGATGCTTTGTTGATGGTTGCATTCTCATCGAACGTATCCTTGAACGCAAAGTCAATCTGATCTATTATCTCTGCTTTCCTTTCCGTCGTTCCGGTACGAACGTCCGCTTTGTACATGCTACAGTTATATTTCTTCAGAGAAGTGCTGTAATCATCTGTTGTTATTCTTGTTTCCCGAATTTCTTTCAAAACATTCTCTTTGTCTTGAATGTAAGCGCCCGTCGGATCTTCCAGTTTCGTATTATCCGTTATCACCGTATCGCAATCTATTTTCTCGTTTTTGTTTGCAAAGACATAGCTTGCGTTGGAATTATAATACATGTTTCCGCTAATTCTGCATCCCGATGCCGCATATCCCTTCCCGGAAGTAATACGGATATCCGCAATCGGATCATCATGCAATAAGTTAGCACTCCCCAGAGCTTCTGTTGCATTGTTTTCAAACAGATTATACTCCACATTACAGTTTACATTTGCATGTTCACTGCCGCCGTTGGAGTCATAAATAAATATTCCGGCTCCTGTATTATCATGTATATAGCAATTCCGCACAGTTACATTCTTACATAAATGCTCAAGATCGATACCCACACCATCATAGGTACAGCCACCGCGCTGCTGGTTTTTGATCTCGGTATTGATGATCGCATAATCCCTTGTGGAGACTAAAATTCCTGCTGTTCCGGGGCTAAACGATGTTGCATCGCCGCAGGTATCGATCAGGCAGTCTGTCATATACCCGCCCCGTACGCTCGCAATATAAATTCCATAATAATCATTGTTCTTCATCGTACAGCCGGAGACATACAGCCCGCTCACTGCACATGAACCACCTTCGTTTATCTCATATACGGATCCCGCATTCGCAAATAAGGTTCCACAATTATCTGTTGTACAGTTCTCAAGATAGAGACCGATCAGCGCCGGATCATCCACGCCGATGTTGTAATTGCTTACCGACGCACAGACAGCCGTTGCCATCTGATATGCACCGGTAATATTTACACCGCCACTCCGCGTGCTCTGTCCCCGGTAATCCGTAACATCAAATCCGGTCAGATCCACAAACTCACAATTCTTAATCTTTACATATTCATGATTGAACGTGTTGTTATATGCCAGATGGATACCTACTCCCGAACCGGTAATTTTCAATCCGTCTATTTCCACGCCCTCTGCATCATTTAACCGGATACATGGCGCGGCTGTTTCGATTTTCGCTGTTTCCGGATCATCCACGATTCCCGGATCGATCACCGGCTTCCCGTCTGCTTCAGCATCTCCATAAGCTCCAATCCATACCGGATATGCCTCCGTCCCCTGTACCTTATTTAATACCAGGCATTCCGTGAACGTGTCACCGGCTTTTAAAAGAATCTTGTCATTTTCGCCCAGAGAAACATTCTCCAGATTTGCGAAGGTTTTCCACGGAGCGGCTGATATTATTCCCGAATTCGAATCATCACCGTCCGATGCACTTATATAATAGGTAGTTCCCCTCGGTCCGGGGACATAGACTATCTGCGGATTAAAGTAGGTCAGCGGGTCGGCGCTCTGCTGATTCCGATGAACAACGAAGTGCAATTCATCCCCCTGCACCACCGTAAGTTCTACGGTGTCTGCAAAGAAACGGCTGCTGCTCGGATTACTATAAGCAGAATCCAGGTCGGATACGCTCCTCACTACCGTATCATTCTGCTTGAAGGTAAATGAAATCTCATCCACACTATTGTGCGGTGCAAATACTCCCCCGTTTGCCATAGATACATTGATCTTCCCGCTGTACGGTGCGGTAAAGGTCAGCACCGTATCCGTAGTCGTCGATTCCGGGCGAACAGCAATCGCTTCTTTTCCCGTCACCAGATCGCTGGTCACGGTGCTCAGTCGCCCAGGAGTTGTTGTCCCCCAATAGCTATTTGTAACATCGTAGGTCAGATCCGTATAAGTTCCATTGTTCAGGTACTGATAGCTCCACACACCATTCGGGTTCGCCGTTGTAGAGTACTCCTCGTACGCATTGTAGCTGGGCAGTTCCTCTTCCAGTTCCGTATACTCGATGAACGGATTAAAGTAGGTCCGTGGATCAGCACTCTGCTTATTGCGATGAACAATGAAGTGCAACTCGTCGCCCTCTGTCACTGTGAGTTCTACAGTGTCAGCAAAGAAACGGCTGCTGCTCGGATTACTATAAGCAGAATCCAGGTCGGATACGCTTCTCACCACCGTATCATTCTGCTTGAAGGTAAATGAAATCTCATCCACACTATTGTGCGGTGCAAATACTCCCCCATTCGCCATAGATACATTGATCTTCCCGCTGTACGGTGCGGTAAAGGTCAGCACTGTATCCGTAGTCGTTGATTCCGGACGAACGGCGATCGCTGCTTTCCCTGTCACCAGATCACTTGTCACGGTATGCAGTCTCCCCGGGTCGGTTGTCCCCCACCTGCTATTTGCAGCATCGTAAGTCAGATCCGTATAAACACCATTTTTCAGATGCTGATAGCTCCACACGCCATTGGGGTTTGCTTCTGTGGAGTATTCCTCATACGCATTGTAGCTTGGAAGCTCCTCTTCCAGTTCCGTATACTCGATGAACGGATTAAAGTAGGTCCGTGGATCAGCACTCTGCTTATTGCGATGAAC
>CAKSAI010000421.1 GCA_934434905.1 uncultured Lachnospiraceae bacterium
GTTCCTGCGGGCACAAAACGAAGTTGCAGGCATGCTGCCTGAAGACTTTGTTAACGGATAAAGTTGGTGCGCAGCTTCGGCTCGTAGACCGGCGGCTCGATTCCGGCTTTCTTTCCGTTTTCCAGCAGACGGTATCTTATCGGTGCCCCTGCAGGATTCTGTTCTGTGAAGCTGATCTGGCAGGTCGCTGCAAGTTCTGTCTGATTCTGTACAAGAAAGCTGTATGTCCCTTTACTGCCGGGTGCTATAACTTTCCCGCCATAATTTGCGCTGTCAAAGATATCCAACTGCTGCTTTGTATCCCAGACCTTACCGCTCTCCTTTTCTGTAATGGTCAACACCCCCGGAGCTGCTGCTGTAACATTCAGCCTGGTGGACATTACCACAAGTAGCGCCACAAGCAATGTGGTAAGACACTTCCGTCCTGCTTTTTCTTTCCTCATAAGACTTTCCTCCTTGTTTTCCTTCCATCTCTTCCTCTTCCGGCAGATGCCAGGGGCCAGCCTGATAGATCGGATGGGCTCTGGCATCTGCTGGACGATCGTGCTTCCGGTGTATCAGATGCCCGCCGCCACATGCGGGCACCTGTCCGTTCCGGGATAACCATATGAGCTATACGGTCTGTCACTCAGCCTGCATAGCCGATGACTGTAGCCGTTATCCTGCCTGTCAGTCCACCTGTGTGGCAGTGATGGCAGCTGTTATCTGTACATTCGGAGCCGCTGTGCGTGCAGCGATCCCCAGTGCTGTATCAGAAGCATCGTCCCCCTCAAAGGCCCAACGCCAATATACAGTTACAGATTCGGCCCCTGATTCTCTTGCGATGGCAATGTCCTTCTGTGCCGTATTGATTGCGGACATATCGCCACTCCAGGTTGTCTTATCCAGGCTGTACTCAATAGGAACATTATTTGCATTGGTCTCATCCAGTGCGATGGTATACTTCGCATCCACTTCACTCTTATTCTCGATCACCAGCCGAAAGCTTCCGCCGGTACCCGGAGCGATCTTACCCTCCGTGACATTTGCTTCCGCTGTCGCGGTATCTTCCTCGTTCACGGTCGTAAACAGGTTGAAATCCACCGTTGTCTCCGGGGATACTGCAATCTCCTTGCCATTGACCCCAATGCTCCATTTTGCCACGGTGGCCGTGCTTGTCCCGGTGGTTCCTGACACATACTTTGCCATTGTCCCTCCGATCATGCATACCGTCACCAGACACAGCACCACAAGCGCTGCTGTCAACTTTTTGTTCCCGTTCTTTCTGTTTTTGCTGTTCTCCATTTTCTTCTCCTCCTTGAGATGGTGGCTGCTCTCTGGGGCATAATCCTCCTGCAGCCGTATTTTTTGATTTTTATCTATGTACAACACGCCCGTGTGGCCGGACATGGATGTACCCACAGTTATAAAAGGGTGCAAAAAAGCACCATTGCGCACAATGTCCGCAATTCTGCACATAGTATTAGCGTTGTTCTTAAATTACGTTTCTTTTAAGTCGGGGGTTATTGGGGAATACCCGCCATGATTAAAAAGAAATTGAAATGTTTTTACTGAATCAATATGATTATAGCATAAAAAATACCAGAGGTAAATCTTTTTTTAAAAAAATTTATCTCTGGCAGGAATCAACCTAACACAGCAACAATCGCTTTTTATTTTTCACTATCATTCTTTACAATCTTTGCCACCAGCACCGTCCGTGCGTTCTCAAACTCATAGCTGCAGGTGGACAGCGTCAGAAACGTGTCTCCCTCCGCAAGCTCTGTCTCACGATAATACATGGCGTTGCTCTTGACATGGTTCACAAAGGTCTCCTGATCCACGTAAGGATTATAGATCACCTCGTCATCGCTTCGGATCAGCAGACAGGCCATGATCTCAAGCCGACATGTGTCATCCGGTACAAACAACACCGCATTGGTATGCTCATCAAAGAAATCTTTATTTTTGAAATTCACCAGCACAGTAAACATCTTCTTTGTCTTGGTATGATGCCCGTAGATGATATTGTTGACACTGGAGAAGTCGCGCTGTCCGCGATAATCCATGAAGGGTGTGCCGTAAGTGGTCTCCTGACCGTCCAGTGCACGGTGCAGATAATATTCGTTGTCTTCGCCCAGCGCAATGGGATAATCCAGATTGGTATCTGCGATGGTTATCCAGCCACACACATCGGGATACTGATTCATCATTTCAATCAGAGAGGGATTCACCCGCGGTGTCTCGTCTTTGCTAAGATCGATCTCTCCGACGCCATCCAGAATGTTCGTTGTCGGCTTAAATATCATAAATGCATCCGCTACCTTATCCGCTTTATGGTAATTCCAGAAGATCGTGATCAGCTTCACTGCACTGACGACAAAAATGCAGATAAAGACCAGCATAGCCAGCTTCCACAGAATATCGGATATTCTGTTTTTCTTTTTTCCTTCCTGCATCTGATCGGTCTCTCTATTCTCTCTAGCCATTTTTCTCATCTTGCTTTCTGATCTTGTCCAGTTCATCAAACACCACATCGTTCAACACCTTGATGTAAGTTCCCTTCATGCCGGAGGAGCGGGATTCAATGACTCCTGCGCTCTCGAACTTACGCAGTGCATTAACAATTACAGAGCGTGTGATACCAACCCGGTCTGCAATCTTGCTGGCTACAAGAATACCTTCCTTCCCCTCCAGTTCATCGAAAATATGTGTAATCGCTTCCAGTTCGGAATAAGACAACGTACTGATGGCAGACTTCACAACCTGAACCCGCCGGAACTCCTCTTCATTCTCTTCGCTGACAGAGCGCAGCATCTCCAGACCGATCACCGTAGTGC
>CAKSAI010000422.1 GCA_934434905.1 uncultured Lachnospiraceae bacterium
ATCCGTAACAGCACCCTTGCTACTGTAAGAAATCAATGACAACAGTCATTGCAAAGGCAGATTGTTCACTGTATGAAGTGTATATGGGAAGGACAGTCATAACAAGCCATTTCTGAGCCAGGATATTTCCCCTCGTATTGAGTTGTTTCGAAATATTTCAGGGGTAATATTTTAGATTTTTTTGTGTACTCAAATCCCCGGAAATATCCGGGGATTTTTTTGCGCGAATCAGCAGAGGAAGATGCGCAGACAGAGAGAGAAAAGCATGCTTTTCGAAAGCTGTCAGCACATCTGACGAGCAACGCGAACCACGGATTGCGGAGCAATCTGTGGTCTGCTGATTCGTGCAGGTCGCGGGAAAGAATATGAAGGTAATTGCGCAGACAACGTGGCTAAGTATATAGAGGTAATAATTTGGAAAAAAAGCTGAGAAATAAGAGAATACGCCTGATAGCCATTGCACTGATTGTTCTTGCGGGAATCGGCTTTCGCATCAGCCGTCTTAATGTGGAGCCGGCCGATTACCGGGTGAGCCTGGAGAAGCGGATCACGAAGGCGGAGAAGCTGCTTGAGAAAGCGGATATCGGGAACGAAGAGGGAAAGTATGCCGCCTATACAGCACGGATTTTTAAAGGACAGATCGATACAGCGAGACAGACTGCCGAAGATAAGGAAAGTTATTATGAGCTGCTGAAGGCTTCTTATAAGACCCTGGGGCAGTGCATGGATATCTTCAAGGACAGTAAGAACCAGGATATTCTTGAAGAGGCGGAGGTCGCGTCCTTGGCGCAGGCCGGGGATACAAAGGAATACGAGATTGAATTATCGGTATACCGGAGCCTCGAATGGCATATAAGCGGAGATGCGGTGAAAGAGGCAGCTTCATGGAATCTCTGCGTGCGGGAGGATGGCCCTTTCCAGTGCAGGATGCTGGCATATATGGAGGAATTCTCCATGGAAGGCTCCATGCTGGCCTTCTACCATGACGGTGATTTTCCGGGAGAGGCGACTGTGAGCGCCAGCTATTATCCAAAGACGGAGACAGCCTATATCTATGAACTGGATCCGCAGACTAACCTGCTGTCCTATGTGGCGGATGGAACTGTTGAAGGTGAAAAGGTGACGTTCGCATTAAAGCATGGGGGAAGTTATCTTGTGCTGGCACAGAAGCTGGAAGTATACGCAGACAAGGATCAGTTGTCAAGCTTCGCGAAGAATATTACAGAGAAAGAGCAGGAATATGACCTCCTTTCTGCACAGAATGTAAAGGAGAATCAGGATAAGGTAGCCTATATCAAGAATCACGGGAAGAATGAACAGGGCGAAGATGTTGCGTTAAATGATAATGCAGGCCATACAGGTACAGGAGCCGGTTCCGGTGGAGATGCGCAGCAGCCGGATGGCAATCCGAGCGGAGATAAGAACCGGACGCCGGGAGAAGGAAGCGGAAACACCGGAAGCGAAAGTACCGGAAGCGGAACAGGAAGTGGTGGAAACGGAGGCGGAAGTGCCGGAGGTGGAAGTACCGGAAGCGGAACGGGAAGTGGAAGCACGGGAAGCGGGAACACCGGAAGCAGTGGAAGCGGAAGCACAGGAAGTGGTGGAAGCGGAAACGGAAGCGGAAGTGGCGGAAGCGGAACGGGAAGTGGAAGCACGGGAAGCGGAAACACCGGAAGCGGAGGCAGTACCAAAGACGAGCTGATCACCGTTTATATCTCTATTGATTGCTTTACGCTGACCGGGGATGGCCTCTCCAACCTGGTGGATGAAAACCTGGCAAAATATGTGCCGTCAGACGGAGTGATACTTAAGAGAACCGCATATCAGTGTAAAGCCGGAACAAGCGTATACGAGGTTCTTTCCAATGTATGCCGCAATAAGAATATCCAGATGGAGGCCACCTATACACCATTGTATAGCGGGTACTATATAAAAGGAATCAACTATCTGTATGAGTTCCATGGAGGTACCTACAGCGGATGGCTATACCGGGTCAATGATATCTTCCCCAATTATGGGTGCTCCAGGTATTTTCTGGAGGAGGGGGATGAGATCGTCTGGTCCTACACATGTGCCGAGGGCGATGTGCCCGGGACATGGATGGAATAAAGCTTGGCATTTCAGAAGGCGGGCATTCTGTGTGTGACAGTTTGCCCGGTAAGATCGGAGGAATAGAAATTATGTTTCAGGAAGGATTACGGGAGCAGGCAGAATTTTATTCGTATCATCCGCTGGTGAACCTCTGCTATTTCTTGCTTGTTATAGGAGTTGCCATGTTTTCCACACACCCGGTTTTTCTGGGGATGATCCTGATAGTAGGGTTTTTCTATTCCGCTTTATTGAAGGGGCGAAAGGCATGGATGACGAATCTGTTTCTTGTCCTGTCAGTGCTGCTGGTGATGACTGTTATTAACGGCGTGTTCACCCACAATGGAGTAACGGTGCTGTTTTATTTAAACGGAAACCGGGTAACGCTGGAGGCATTGGCCTTTGGGGCGGCTTCTGCCCTGCTGCTTAGCGGCGTTATCATCTGGTTTGGTTGCTTTCAGGTGATCATGAGTGCGGATAAGTTCATTTATCTGTTCGGAAGGGTGGTTCCGGTGCTGGCGCTGACATTGTCCATGATATTCCGGTTTATCCCGCTGTTTCAGGCCAGGTTTGTGGAGATCCACAATGGACAGCGCTGCATGGGAAGAGGTGGAGGCCCCTGGTATCGGCGGGTGCGTCAGTTCTTTAAAGAGGTATCGATCCTGATATCCTGGTCATTGGAGGCTTCCATTGAGACCTCGGACTCCATGGAAGCCAGGGGGTACGGC
>CAKSAI010000423.1 GCA_934434905.1 uncultured Lachnospiraceae bacterium
ACAGAGATCATTCCGGCCTGTCTTGGATATGACGTTGCACTACCCGCAGCAACACCAATTAATTGCCCATGATACACCTCTGCTTCTAACCTGAAATTCTCATATACATATGGTATATTCAAAGCCGATACCGATCCGCCGGTTGCAAGCGCTTTAACACCATCATTTTGGGTAGTTATCGTTGCTGCAGAATTTGTTTTTCCGGAAAAGAAAGCATCTGCCACGGAATCCTTTGTCAATGTTGCGCCCACGCTGGCCGTATATCCCATGTCATCCAAATCTGACATCGGAACATTATCAAGCTGCTGACTTTCCACCGCGTTAATCTTCTTCACTTCCAGAGACTGAAAGCCGCCGCAGTCACTGTGATATCCTTTGGCCTGCAGCCCAATCCATCCTGTCTTATATCCGTCCGTAATATCTATCGTCATGACACCGGAGCCACCGGATATCCAAACTGTCAGGTGCTTCCCCTGCTTCATCACATTTAATGTATACGCTGTTCCGGCATTCCCCTTAATTGTATCTCCTGCTCCGTTATTGAAGATTGCATACCCTGTAGCGGTGCCATTTGGGGATTTTGCAGCTTTGGTTCCGCGCGTAATGACCGCTGTGCTATAGTCTACAGCACCCATAATGTGAATCCGGCCGCTATTGAAAAACACAGCGACAGAACCCGATGTGCCGTCCTTCGTCGGGTATACATTCTTTTCTCCAAACACAACGCCTGCATATGCGCCATAATATATCGTTGTTGATATTTTAAAATCCTCATAGGAGTACGGCGTATACAGGAAATATCGATCGTCCTCCGTAGCCGTATTGGGTTTTAAACCAATATTCTTCCCTTTCGGCGCACTTGTGCCATACGGTGTATCTGCTCCATCTCCGGAAAACCAGTGCTCCGAAGGACTTTTATCAACCTCACCGGCCACCGCCATTCCCGTTGCAGTCGAAAATCTGGTTGATGTAAAACCAGCCTCTTCCAATTTCTTCACATCGATATTGTCAAAGGTAATCTTTCCGTCAGCCAGCGTTCCCGCCGCAGCACTTTCTCCCTCTGCTTTCGCTCTGCTGAAATCCCAGCTCATCCCTGTAAATACGGTCACTATTGCCAGGAACAGCGCCAATACTTTCGTTCCTTTCTTCATGCTCATTATCCCGTTCCTCCTCTAAAAAAACATACAAAGTCTTCTTATTATATTTTAACAATTATATTTCTAAGGATACAAGCAAGAAAACCAACAGCAAATCACCCTCTTTTTCTGTCTTGCATTTTGGAGGATTTCGCTAAACTTAACCGGGCCTTTCCGAGCGCTGATGACTTTTTATTTGCAGACTTTTTAAGAATTTCACATAGGGCGGCAAATATCTGTGGCTGGACTTGCACCAGCGAGATGAGTGCCATGCTCGGCATACATCAAAAAAGACGGCTACCCCATAACCGGGCAACCGCCTGCATCGCTGGCAAAAACTTAATAGAATACGTGATTACCGATCACAAGACCGGATCTGCCTGAGCTTGCACGGCAGAAGTGCGTAACACCGCCGACATTATCGGTTCCATTGATGGCCTCCTGAGCCGCTGCGAGACAACTGCTGCTGACACCCTTGGCAAGTCTGCGCTCCAGCGCACCGCTGGCTGCCGGCGTAAACTGTCCGCTCTGGAAGATAACACCGGAGATAGAACTTGCATAACCGCTGCGAATACGGTTCATGACCACGGCTCCCACCGCTACCTGGCCTTCATAGCTCTCGCCGCCGGCCTCGCACTGGATCAGGGCACCAAGCAGGGTCAGATCATCATAGGACGCTGCTATAGCTTCTCTCTGCACCTTCGTGCTGCCGGAGCGCTGCTTCTTCTTCGCCTCTGCAGCCTTCCGCTCTTCCTCCGCCTTCTTGATGGCGGCCTGCTCCTCCGCGATGGAGATGGCCTGACCAAGCTCCAGCTCCACGGATACATACTGCGCGCTGACATAAGCCGTCCGGTCAGCACAGATCACTGCAACCCATCCCTCCGGCGCTTCCGTCCCGACAGCTACCTTAATCTTCTTGCCTTCCTCCAGTACGTCAACAACCGTACTGCTTTCCTCTGTGCTGGCCTCTGCACGTACCCGGAGTCCTCCGGTAAGCGCAGTTGCGTACACGGTTCCCAACTGATTCGCCAGAGCCTCTGCTTCTGCATCAAACACGCAATACTCGTTCTTCACATAACCTTCCACGCTGCCGGAATGAATTCTTGTCCACTCTTCCCCGCGCTCTAAGATGTCAGCCGCCGCACCCTTGTACAGCTTACCGACAACCTCTGACTCTGCATTGGCCTCCGCACGGATATTCAGGTACTTCTCCACATTAGGCATAAGCTTTTGCGCCCACGGTGATACCACTGCCTCCGCCTCATCTGCCACACTCTCCTGCATCGGGACTGCTTCCTCTAATGTCATATCTGCTGCGGCGACAATATTGATCATTGTCCTCGCCTTTGTAGCCACCTGCATCTCTGCTTCTTCTGCTGTAACTTCCGGGATATCCAGCCTTGCTTTGGCGCCCACATTTCCGGTCGTACCTGCCGTGATCGCAATAACCAGGGCAAATACTGCTACCGCCGCACTCTCAATAACCTTTCTGCTAATTTTCATCATTACCTCCTGACAACACAAGATATTGGTGTCGCTGTTTTATTATATACTAAGTATTACATATCTTATGCTGTTTTATTCAGATTTGTTACAAATATTACAAACAATATTACAAACTTATTACGTTGGCATTATAGCAAAATCATTTGGTCTTGTCGAGTTT
>CAKSAI010000424.1 GCA_934434905.1 uncultured Lachnospiraceae bacterium
GAGTACGAACACGGAGACGCCAAGGTGAAAAGCCAGCAGGCGCAGATGTTCGCAGACGCCGAGGCAGGCGACACCATTCTTGTGTTGGAGGTTCCCAGATTGGCCAGAAGCACCCAGCAGCTTTGTGAGATCATCGAGATTATCCGAGAAAAGCGTCTGCGGCTGGTGATTCTGGGCAGTATCACGCTGGACTGTCGGGAGGGCAAGGCAGACCCCATGAGCGAGGCGTTTCTGCAAATGGCAGGCGTGTTCAGCCAATTGGAGCTTGCCATGATACGAAGCCGTGTGCGCTCTGGTATGGCGAACGCCAAAGCCAAGGGAAAGCGAATCGGCAGGCCGCAGGTGGGCAAGGAGGACATTCCCGCAAATTTCCTGAGGCACTATCCTGCATTCAAAAACGGAACGCTGAATGTTTCGGAATTGGCAAGGGTTTGCGATTTGAGCAGGACGACGGTTTATAAATACCTTTCGCTTTTGGAGGGGTAACGGAAAGGGAGTGGATTTTCGTCCACTCCCTGTTTTCTTTTTAATGGACTGCACACATTCCTTTGAAAAACTCCCCATCCTCAAAGAATTGCTTGCTCTTATAGAAAAGCAAAAATCCTCTGTCAGACAGCCGCTTTGCCGTCGAGGTAAAATCTGTGCCTGAATTGGTCACGATTGACAAAATGTCACCATCTACAGACCACGAAGCATATTTCCCATTGGGGTCACTGATCGTTCCATCAGAATTGAATGTCATTGGTGCATCGCCTTCAAGGCTTAGATACCACTCTCCAACGATTGCCTCTTTCAGTTCTTCACCAGAGACAGTTTCTAATGTGTCTGCAACAGCGTTGATGTACTCTTTCGTATCATCATAATAAGTACCGACACGCAAGCAGTACTCTTGAAAAATCTTTTCACGAAGTTCAACAGCGTCTTTGTAATCTCCGATTTCATCTAAACGGCTAACAGCCTGTTTATAGTTCTTACTTTCCCAAAGATCGTTCGCTTCGTCATAAAGCGCCTGCTTTTGGATTTCATCAAGTGGACGGATATTATATTGTGTATTTGCTGTTGTATCAAGCAAAGCTGCATTCAATGTAAGGAACAGTGGAGAATCTGTATCTTCAACAACCTGATTAGGAACGTCAAATGCTTCCAAAAAGTACACTTCATCGCCAAGGGTTTTCAATATTGTAGACGCTTCTTGTGTGCCACCATGTTCGTACAAATCACTGTATGGCCCGTGAAGATAGAGACTGGAATCACAATAAAACTGGTATCCATCCGCATAGTTCAGGGTAAACACTCCCCTGTTAGCTAATATGTCACTTTTACCAATGTTCTTAAAGCTGTATGTCACGCAAACAAAATATCCATTTTCAGAACGAAACTGCTTTGCACCAGTCGAAAAGCCAATCCTGACGTTTTTTTCTACTCGAACATCATGAATGCTTAATTCATAGTTACCTGCCTGTATTGTTTCGTTCAAGTGGAAAACTTGTGGTTCTGTATCTTCCTCATGTTCTGATACAGCAACGTTTTCAGATGCTGTCGTTTCAGCCGATGCTCCGATGGTATCAGTGGTATTGTTGCCACCACCGCAAGCAGCAAGGGGTAGCACCATTACCAATGCCAAGAGAAGTGCGAGCGCTTTCTTCATTTGTCTTTTTCCTCCATATAATAAAAAAGTGCGCTAACCGAAGTCAGCGCACCAAAAACGCAAACTCCGTTAGTCGCCAAACCAACTCTGCGTAATAAGGAACCCCTCACACCCACATAAATGGAATTTGCATTTTTAACAAATTCACATTATGGGTGTGAAAAGGGTATAGCATCCCTCTGGCGAGATTCTATAACTACGCATTATAAAGTTGGTTTGGCACGATTATCATACCACATCCGCCTGCAAATATCAACGGCTAAGATTTGAAACGCACTCTTTTTTCTTTGCTTTTGGTGTGATACAATAGAGAAAAACTTCTGCGGGGTGCGGGTATGGCAAATTACGGGAAATACTACATTGCTGAGCGGCTTCTGATTCTGAAGCAGTATCTGGAAGCCAATGCGGGCAAAAATAGAATTGTCACCCGTGGAGAGCTGGAAGGGCTTTTGAAGGAACACGGTATCAGCGTCGAGAAGAAAACCCTCTATGCGGACTTCGCCGCTCTGGGGGACATCTGCGGCTTGCAGCTGGAATACGACGTTCACAAGAAGGGCTATCGGCTCCTGAATCCGCCCTTTGAGCCTTACGAACTCCGGCTTTTGGTAGACAGCGTTCAATCCTCTAAATTCATCACCAGAGAAAAAGCCCAGGAATTGACCGCCAAGGTCAAGCGATTTGCGGGCAAGGACACCGTGGAGAGCCTGAGCCGTGAAAACCATGTTGCCAACCGAATCCGCAATATGAACGACAGCGTTATGAAGGACGCAGACCGCATTCACGCCGCTATTGCGGCAGACTGCAAGATCAGCTTCCGCTACTTCCACTATGCACCCGCCACCAATGACAACAAACGCTATTCCAAGAGTGGCGGGCAGTATGTGGTCAGTCCCTACGCCCTGCTTTGGAATAATGGCAATTATTATCTCTATGCTTATGACAGCGAAAAAGAAAAGTTCCGCTATTTCCGTGTTGACAGAATGGAGCGTATTTCCCAGCCCTTGCCTCTAAAACGAGACGGCAGAGAAGCCTACAGTGAAAAGAATCTGAACCGCCAAAAGGCAAAGGTATTTGATATGTTCGGCGGTCAGGAATATAATGTGCGCATCCGCTTCCGCAACGAATTAGCG
>CAKSAI010000425.1 GCA_934434905.1 uncultured Lachnospiraceae bacterium
GCAAAGGCGTTGGCCGTCTCGATGGCTTCATTCAGATCCCCGGCCACCAGGATGTAACCGTAATTATCCAGGGATTTCTGTATGATCTCCTTCCTGGACAGTTCTTCCACAAAGGCATCCGCCTGTCTGGAAACCTCCTCCGCAAGCCGGCGGCTGGTGGTGATCAGGATGGCACTGGCAAGTTCATCATGCTCTGCCTGGGACAAAAGATCCGCTGCCACAAATCTTGGATTTGCCGTCTCATCCGCCAGCACCAATATCTCGCTGGGTCCTGCGATGGAATCAATACTCACGTGGCCGAACACCGCTTTTTTCGCCAGAGCTACGTAGATGTTGCCCGGCCCCACGATCTTATCCACCTTGGGTATACTCTCTGTGCCAAAGGCCAGGGCTGCGATCGCCTGTGCCCCACCGACCTTGTAGATCTCATCCACACCGGCAGTCCGTGCGGCAGCCAGCGTAACCGGGTTCACCTTGCCCTCCTTGCTGCAGGGAGTCGTCATAACGATCCGTTCCACACCCGCCACCTGTGCCGGGATCACATTCATCAGTACCGTGGAGGGATATACCGCTTTCCCGCCCGGCACATAGACACCAACACTTCCCAGCGGTGTGATCTTCTGTCCCAGCATGATGCCCGGCTTGCTGCTGTCAAACCAGCTATACTGCTTCTGCTTCTCATGATAGGTGCGGATATTTTCCATCGCCTTCTCCATCACTGCAAGAAGCTGTGGATCCACCAGCTCTAAGGCCTCATCGATCTCGTCTTTCGTCACGCGAACATTCGAAGCTGTAACCTTCGCCCCGTCAAAACGCTCGGTGTAAGCAAATACCGCTTTATCCCGCTCCTTTCGCACCTGTTCTATGATCTCGTTGACACGTCCCTCATATTCCTGATAATTGTTTGGGCTGCGCTTCAGCAGATCTTCCAGAAGGTTGGTTTTTGTTTCTTCCGTTAAGGTTAGTATTCTCATATCTGACAAGCCTCTTTTTCTTGGATTATTTCTTTTCTTACTTTCCCAGAACATATTTCAATTCGCCGATTAATTTTGTGATCCGTTCATGCTCCATCTTCATGCTCACCTGATTTACCACCATGCGGGCGGACAGGGGACAGATCTCCTCCAGAACACACAGACCGTTTTCCTTAAGCGTGGAACCTGTCTCCACGATGTCCACGATCACCTCGGACAATCCCACGATAGGCGCAAGCTCTATGGATCCGTTCAGCTTGATGATCTCTACCGTCTGGTGCTTTTTATTGTAAAAATAGTCCTTGGCAATATTCGGATACTTGGTGGCTACCCGGATCAGCTCCTGGTGCTTTAAGAGATCTTCGGCTTCCTTCGGACCACAGACACACATCTTACATTTTCCAAAGCCCAGATCCAGCACCTCATGGATATTTCGCTTTTCTTCCAGGATCGTGTCCTTCCCAACGATTCCGATATCGGCAGCTCCGTACTCCACATAAGTAGGGACATCCGGCCCTTTTGCCAGGAAGAACTTAAGCTTTAACTCTTCATTGACGAAGATCAGCTTCCTGGTATTCTTATCCTTCATTTCCTGGCAGGTGATGCCGATCTTCTCAAAGGTCGCCAACGTCTGATTGGCAAGACGCCCTTTTCCCAAAGCAAATGTCAGGTATCTCATATGCAGGCTCCTTTCTCTATTGGGACAGAATTCTCTTCTTCATAGACAGACGTCTCCCGGATGGCCTCACATGTCATACCGGGTTCCTCCGAGGTCAGGAAGATCACTTCCACGCAGCGAAATCTTTTGGCATACTCCAGATAATCTTCTCTGGTCTTCCCCTTCTGCCATCCGGTGAGCAGGACTTCCTCTCCCTCCCCGCGCAGCCTTGCTGCCATGGCAATCGCCTCCGTGCGCTTATCCACCTCATAGACCAGCAGCCTGCATCGCTCCTGTACCGGAATCCGAATCTTCTGACGGGACAGCGCTGCCATAAGCTGATCCACCACCACCGCGAAGCCGATGGAGGGTGCCTGCTTGCCGAAGTAAGGCAGCAGATCATCGTAACGACCTCCCTTGACAATCGGCTCCCCGCTGCCAAAGGTATATCCTGCGAAAATAATGCCGGTATAATAGCGATAGCTGCTGTTCATACCGGGTTCCATGGAGACATAATCGGATACACCATAGACCTCAAGCAGCTCATACAGGCTGCGAAGCCGCTCCACCGATGCCCGGATCACTGGATAGTCGGCAGACAGCTCCAGCGCCCCGGAAAGATCCTCTGCGTTTTCGTAGATATCCCCCAGATGACGGAACAACTCCTTCAGTTCTGCCTCCATGGCAAGCGGAGAAACAAGCTCCTCCACGCCAAAGAAGTTCTTGTTGGAAATAAGATTCGAAAGCTCCTCTGTAGTTTCCTCATCAAGACCTGCAGCCTCCACCAGCCCCTTCAGGAAATCCACATGTCCGATGGTAACCTGGAATTCACGTAAGCCCGCTGTCTTCAGGGCATTTACCACCAGCGCAATAATCTCCGCATCCGCATCCACGGAATCGTCCCCGATAAGCTCTGCGCCCAACTGGGTGGATTCCTTCAGCCGACCTTGATAATTGCTGTTGTTGATGAAGGTATTGCCGCGATACCACAGACGGATCGGCATATCCTCCTCGGAAAAATACTTCGTGACTGCACGTGCCACAGACGGCGTGATGTCCGGTCGAAGCACCAGGGTATTTCCTTCCTTATCAAAAAATTTGTAAAGATCTCTGGACGGTGTGGTCCCGATCTCACGTC
>CAKSAI010000426.1 GCA_934434905.1 uncultured Lachnospiraceae bacterium
GACAAATGGATGTCCCAGCGATGATCATCATATCTCCCGGTTTTGTTATACCTGCTCCAAGCAAGCACGCATGTGCATCAATGATAGGCGTTCCCACCGGAGTATCCTTCCTTAATCCCAGCATAGTTGCCATACCCTCCGACAAATATCCTGCCGTTTCTCCAATCGCTTTCTGGGGTGCCGTCATTTTCTCTGTATAATTTTTCAGGCGTTCATCTATTCGTTCATAAAAATCATCTGCAGGATGACCTGTTTTATGATTATAAAAGGCTTTGTACCTGAGGCCATTCATGGAACGCGTCTCATTTCCTGTTAGTTGCCAGACAATCCAGTCCATGGCTTCTATGTACCTCTCTGCTTTTTCGTAAACCCCAGGAGCATATTTTAGGGTTTCATACACCTTTGGTAGCATCCACTCACCTGAAATTTTCCCACCGCAGTACTTCAACCATTCCTCGCCGTTTTTTTCTGCAGTTTCCTCAACGTACGCTGCCTCTTCTACTGCTCCGTGGTGCTTCCAAAGCTTTACATAAGCATGTGGTTCATTTGAAAATTCTTCCGTGAAGCACAAGGGCTGCCCATCAGCATAAACAGGCAATATGGTGGAAGAAGTAAAATCAATCCCAATACCAATCACTTCGTCAGAAAGAACGCCGCTTTTTTCCATTACATCTCTAACAGTATAAACCAGTCCATCCAGATAATCCTTCGGATGCTGAAGTGCCCAGCCGTCGGGCAGATTCCCTCCGGTCAGAAACTCTTTTTCCATAACACCATGCGGATATTCAAACACGCTTATTCCTTTTTTCTCTCCGGTTTCAATGTTCAAAAGTATCGTCCTTACTGAAAGAGTTCCATAATCCAATCCAAGCGCATATTTTCCCATGATCTGTTCCCCTTATTGGTATTAATATTAATCATCCCTCTCCTTCGCGATAAAGCCCTGAGCACTCCACTCTGCCGTATCTAAAAATACATCTATGGCAGAATATAAGGACGCCTCATCCGCAGCACTAATCTTCCATCCGGTGGGATCCACAAAACGAATGGTGTATCTCCTGTCACTGGCGATGGTTGGATCGATTTCCAATTCAATCATTACGCCATCCTCTGTAAACGGTGCCGGAATCCGCTGCCGTATCTTACTTACCAATGTTTCTGCTGCTTTCGTAAAGCCATGGTCTGTAAGCCGTAGGGTGCGTATTTCCTTATTGCGTTGACTTCTCCAATACCTGCGGACATTTATCGGTTCCTTCCGTTCTTCTCCATTATGATGGAGCCACTTCTCTCGTGGCAATGTCTCATAGCTTCCGACTGTGTATGGAAAGGTCAGTACCTTTGCACCGTCTCCCCAGGAAAAATATTCTTCTACATTTGCTTTCAAATAATCATTTTCATTTGCCTGAATGACCGGCAAAATATCACGCGTTGTGAGAAGAAGCGTTTTTACCTTACAATAATCCGTAAACGCATTATCTGTGTTGAAACCGTGGTGCATTAAGGTCATAATCTCCATCCTTAGATATTCCCTTTCATAGGTAGCCATCAGCGTCCTCATACAGCCCAGATCCGCATCCCCGGTAAGAAGAAGCTTTTGCCCCTCAATATTCACCATGAGCAATGTAGAAGAATCATTGATATCACCGGTAACGGCTTCCTTCAGAAGCTGCTCTTGCGTATGCACCACATCTACAGTAATATCACTGAAATAATACCGCTGACCGGTATGAGGGCGGTAGAGCTGTGGGCAGCCACCGTCTGTCCGCCGGAGGCGTCTGGCTGCAAGTTGCATGTAAGCAGTATCAACTCTTGTAGCCTCATCCTTCGCATAGAAGCCTTCTCCTACAATGCTGAAATAGATGCCCTCTACAAAGATTCTTTCTCTAAGCTGAGGCTCACCTGCCAGCTCTGAAAATACGCCGCAGTGATCCATGTGTCCATGGGAGATGAACCAGCCTTCCACAACAGGTTTCTCGCCCTGTGGCGCAAGAGCCTCCAAATCCTCAACCAGATATACCGCATCTGCGGCCTGCCCGCCATCACTTATCAGGAAATGTCCGTTCTTCAATTGAAGAACAAAGCTGTTGCCGAACCACCACAATTCCCGCATATAAAGCCTTGTCCTCGCATCTTTACAAACGACATCTGCAGGCTCCTTTCGGCTGAACAGATGCTCCGACAGAGGCTTGTCAAAGCAGAGAGACAGATATGTTCTCTGCCTCTTCAATATATGAGTCACCGTGACCGCCCATTTATCCTTTGTGTAAGTGGCGCAGAACACTGCTCCCGCCAGTCCTTCTCCATTGTCCACAAGTTTCTGAAAGCCTGCACTCTCCAATGCAGCAAGATATCCTTCATATTCTGTTCTTGTGGTTCCCTGTAAAAAAATTACATAATTTCCGTCTCCCCGGTCCTCTGCTTCCACCGCAGTTCCGTTGTGGCTCTCCATTTCCGGAAGTATTGGAAATAATCTTTGTTGTCCCACGCTGTTTCTTCACTCTCTTTCTGCCCTTCTCTGATTCAATCTGTGTTTGATCTTTATACAGCTGAATTTTTTCTAAAACTTATTCTTCTATAATGACCACCGGTGCTTCGGTAAGACCAGACGCATAGATTGGAAGATAGGAAGTATATTTTTCTTCTATCTTATTTGCCATGGTATTACACAGGCATATATCCAATACATTTCTGCCTTTTCTTACATGATCCGTCATATCAAATACATAAGGC
>CAKSAI010000427.1 GCA_934434905.1 uncultured Lachnospiraceae bacterium
AAGGTAAAGCAATGCTTCGAATATATTATGGAGATTTGGAAACTGATAACTATATTTTTAATCCCGATGTTTTCTTCAACAACAGCTATGAGGATGCATGGATTACAGAACCCATATCCAAACAGATGATTAAGGATATTGACGGATCCGATGTAGTAGGCCCAAGGTTGATTGACAGCCCATATCTTGGCTCAATCCCGGCAGAGAGGCTTTCCGGAGGGGTTAAGACGCTTATTCTCATGAATTTTGATAGAGATCACGTTTTTAATGCCTCAGCTTGCGGGGATAACTGTGCACCATGGATACTGAAAATCGGCAGGGAGAAGGACTTGACCATTCGGCTCGGATATCTGATGGATTTTGGAAAAAATGAGTTTGAGATAGAAATTGTAAATTTGAAACTGATCGTTCACACGATGAAAGAGCTTAACGAAGCGGTCATGGATCATCATCTGATCTGAGGAGTATCATAAATGCTTGGAAAGTATGAAATAGAGGTTTATAACAACAGGGTTCATTATTTTCTTACGGTCAAAAGGAATATAACGATATTGCAGGGAAATAGTGCAACTGGAAAGACAGAACTAATTCGTCTGCTCCAGGAACATGAGGCAAACGGAACATCTTCCGGTATTACGCTGCGCTGCGATGCAAAATGTGCTGTTCTGACCTCGGTGGACTGGGAATTGCGCCTTCAGTCAATGCGGGGAAATATCATTTTCATAGACGAGACGGCTGTATTTCTTCGGACAAAAAGATTCGCAGAACTGATAAGAGGATCAGACAATTACTTTGTG
Organism: uncultured Lachnospiraceae bacterium; assembly: GCA_934434905.1. Taxonomy (GTDB): domain Bacteria; phylum Bacillota; class Clostridia; order Lachnospirales; family Lachnospiraceae; genus 14-2. The sequence continues at coordinate 798 of CAKSAI010000427.1, forward strand.
ATCGTGTCTCGTGATGACCTGAGCCAACTGCCATACAGCATTGATGAAATCTATGGCCTTAAGGATGTATCCGATACGCAGAAATACAAAGCTTACCACCGTGTGTATAATGAGATGTACAAACTCTACCATCTAGAAACAAATCAGGAATTCAATCATTTTACGAATCATACCTGGCGGATGGAACAAGGAACACCATTTACCAGTATGGAAAATCGAAGCTTGCAGACTATTATAAAACGGAAGGTAGCGTAAGCAGGATTGCCGCCGTGCTGCCCGATAAGATCAGAAGTTTGTAATGGCTCAAAAAAGGTAAGGAAAGAAAACTTGGAGATTGTGGAGAAGAGGTAGGGGAAGAAACTGCCGGATTATTACAGGAGTACAAGAGATGGAAAAGGAAAAGTATTTATCGGATCCCAGGTTTGCTGGGATTCAGCCGTTTGAGCATAAGGTGTGGCTATCTTCACCTACCATGCACGGCGATGAGCAGAGATATGTAGATGAAGCAATTCGTACCAACTGGGTATCTACGGTAGGTGCAAATATTAATGAAGTGGAAAAAATAGTGGCAGAGAAGGTCGGCCGAAGCTATGGCGTGGCGCTATCAGCGGGAACGGCTGCTCTACACTTGGCAATAAAGCTGTGTGGCGAGAAACTGTACGGACAGCCAAAGAACGGTTGTGGTATATTACAAGGCAAACGAGTTTTCTGCTCAGATATGACTTTTGACGCAACGGTGAACCCGGTTGTTTATGAAGGCGGAGAACCCGTATTCATTGACACAGAGTATGATACTTTAAATATGGATCCGGCGGCACTGGAGCAAGCATTTGAGCTGTATCCAGAGGTGCGACTGGTTGTAGTAGCGCATCTGTACGGCGTGCCTGGCAAGGTGGATGAGATCCGAAAGATCTGCAGGAAACATAATGCTCTGATAGTTGAAGATGCGGCTGAGTCCTTTGGAGCCACATACAAGGGTGTGCAGACTGCTACCTTTGGAGATATTTCAGTGGTTAGCTTCAATGGGAATAAGATTGTGACCGGGTCAAGTGGAGGCATGCTCCTGACAGATTCCATCGCAGATGCAAATAGGGCCCGGAAATGGTCTACCCAGAGCCGAGAGGATGCACCCTGGTATCAGCATGAGGAGCTTGGTTACAATTATCGCATGAGCAACATAATTGCGGGAGTAGTCAGAGGCCAGTTGCCATATCTTGAGGAACACATTGCGCAGAAGAAAGCGATTTATGAGAGATATCAGGAAGGCTTAAAAGACCTGCCAGTGAAGATGAACCCATTTGATGAGGAGAACAGTGAGCCGAATTATTGGCTGAGCTGCTTGATCATTGACGAGGATGCAATGTGCAAACAGGTTCGCGGGGAGAAGGATGCGCTTTACATCAGCAAACCGGGGAAAAGCTGTCCGACAGAGATTCTGGAAGCATTGGCAGCGTTCAATGCGGAGGGCAGGCCGATCTGGAAGCCCATGCATATGCAGCCGATCTACCGGATGAATCCCTTTGTTACTGCGAAAGGCAATGGACGGGCGCAAAGTAATGCGTACATTGCAGGCAAGAGCGTTGATGTAGGGCTGGATATCTTTGAGCGGGGGCTGTGTTTGCCGAGTGATAATAAGATGACGGTGGAAGAGCAGGATAGGATTATAAAAATAATTCGTTCTTGTTTTAAGTAGTGGTGTGGAGAGCAAAATGCAAAATATACATAAACCGTATGGTCCATATGAAAAATATTTTAAGCGACCGCTGGATTTGATCTGTGGTCTCCTTGCGGTAATCGTTTTTTGTTGGCTCTATGCGATTGTAGCAATTCTGGTACGAGTTAAACTTGGCAGTCCGGTTTTGTTTACACAAGATAGGCCAGGCAAGGATGAAAAGATTTTTAAGCTGTATAAATTC
>CAKSAI010000428.1 GCA_934434905.1 uncultured Lachnospiraceae bacterium
GTCTTACGGGGTGACAGAATGAGGATCATTGCAGGACGGGCCAGAAGCCTGCCCTTAAAGACGGTTCCCGGAATGGCCACAAGGCCTACCACAGACCGGATCAAGGAAACCTTGTTCAATATGATTCATCCTTACCTGCCGGGGGCTTCCTTTCTGGATCTGTTTGCCGGAAGCGGAGGAATCGGCCTTGAGGCTGTCAGCCGGGGGGCAGACCATGCGGTCTTTGTGGAACAGAACCGGGCGGCAGCGGCCTGTATTCAGGAAAATATCAGATTCACCAGATTTGAGGCAGAGAGCACGCTGCTGTGCATGGATGTCTTTGCAGCGCTTCGGAAGCTGGAGGGTGGGAAGCCTTTTGATATCATCTTCATGGATCCACCCTATGACCGGATGCTGGAGAGGCAGGTGCTGGAACAGCTGCGCGGATCTACGTTGGTTTCTGCGGATACCCTGATTCTTGTGGAGGCATCCCTGGAAACTGATTTTGCGTATCTGGAGACGCTTGACTATGAGCTGGTGAAGCTGAAAAAATACAAAACGAATGTCCATGCATTTATAAAGAGAAAGGATATCAGTTAGGAGGATCACATGAAGCGAGCGATCTATCCGGGCAGCTTTGACCCGGTAACCCTGGGGCATATGGATATTATTTCCCGTGCTGCGAAGGCTGTGGACGAACTGATCGTAGCTGTTTTGATAAACAGTGCAAAAAAGCCGTTGTTTTCTGTCGAAGAACGTGTTAGTATGTTAGAAGAGATAACCAGAGATATTCCCAATGTGAAGGTGAAGTCTTTTGACGGATTGCTGGTGGATTATGCCGAGAGAGAGGAAGCGGATTTTATTATCCGGGGACTTCGGGCCGTTACCGATTTCGAGTATGAGCTGCAGATTGCGCAGAGCAATCACATCGTGAATCCCAAGGTGGATACTTTGTTTTTGACCACCAGCCTCGAATATGCTTATCTGAGTTCCACCATTGTAAAGGAAATCGCTTCCTATGGCGGGGATATTTCCCATTTTGTACCGGAACAGTTGATGGAACGCATCTATACAAAATACAACAATGGAAAGCACGCTTTGTGAACTTTCTATTGTCATGAATAAATAAAGGAGAGAAGAACCATGAGCAGCAGAATGGAACAGATTATTGAGGAGATCGAAGAGTTTATTGACAGTTGTAAATATCAACCTCTTTCCAACACCAAGATCATAGTCAACAAGGAGGAGCTGGAGGAACTGCTGACAGAGCTCCGCTTAAAGACACCGGAAGAGATCAAGCGTTATCAGAAGATCATCAGCAATAAGGAAGCCATTCTTGCTGACGCTCAGGCAAAGGCAGATTCGATTATTGCGGAAGCCCAGGTGCATACGGAGGAACTGGTCAGTGAGCATCAGATCATGCAGCAGGCATATGCCCAGGCCAATGAGATCGTTATGGTTGCCACCAATCAGGCACAGGAGATCCTGGACAAGGCCACCGAGGATGCCAACAACATCCGCATGGCAGCTATCCAGTACACAGATGGCATTTTAAATGATCTGGAGAATATCATCGGACATGCCATGGACACCACCAAGGCCAGAAGCGAAAGCCTCTTAGCCTCCCTGGAGGAGTGCTACAATGTGGTTACTGCCAACCGGAACGAACTGGTGCCGCCGGAGGAAGAGCAGCCCAAGGAGGACGTGCCAGAGATTCAGCTGGATGCAGATATGCTAAATTAAGTTCAGCCATATTGCGAATGGTGTGACAGAACTTTGCGTATCCCCACATCACCTCGCTATCAGTACTGCCAGTGCAGCAGATACCAGGCTTAGAACCAGCTTTACTTTCACATAGTGGGTCATTGAGAACCCGGCTTCCCTGGTCATGGAGGCAGTCTGTGCCAGACCGGAGAGACCGCCGAAGGCAGTGCAGGCGATGATAGCAGGATATTTTACCGTAAAGGGTAGCTGTAAGGAGGCAAGTGCCGCAATCCCGTTAGTGATCTCGGTGAGGCCGACCAGCATACAGCCGGCCAGCTTCGGAAGATGCGGGATGCAGGTGGTCATTTGCGCAAGGATTGCGAACAGCATGATATATCCGCCCAGCCTGGTCAATGTTTCAAAACCACTCATAATGCCGGCATCAATGATTCTGAAGTTTATCTGAGATCTTGATGCCGCTTTTTTTACCTGTGGAATAGTCGGGTGGTTATCCGGTATATGCCGTTGCTTTACATCGTGAAGTCTTCGGTCCAGCCAGAGGTAGCAAAAGGGCGGCAGATAAAGCAGCATAAGGGTGACAGCCTTAAGCTCCGGCCGCTTCAGGGAGTCCGACAGGATAAAGCTGCTGATGAAGATCGGGCTGATGTTGTTGCATACCACGAAGAGACGATTCCCTTCTTCCCAGTCCATCTGTCCTTCCGCCACCATCTGGGCAGTGATGCGGCTGCCTAACGGGAAGCCGAAGAGGAAGCCGGCGAACAGCGGATAGATCCCGGCAGCCGACACGGGAAGGATCCGGGCAAGGGGCTTATGTATGGCTTTTGCTGCGTTGCTTAAGAGCTCGGAAGAGACCAGGATGTGGGAGAGTATGGCAAAGGGCAGAATCGTCGGCAGCATCTTGCTGTACCACAGCATGAGGCCGAAGGAGGCGGCCGCTACCGCCGGTTCCGGGAAAAACAGTATGTAAAGTACGAGGGCGGATAATACTATAAAGTAAATGATTTTT
>CAKSAI010000429.1 GCA_934434905.1 uncultured Lachnospiraceae bacterium
CATGCGGCAGAACAGCCAGTAGTGTCTTTGAAGAATACGGTGAAAAACGAGGCTGTCCAGGCACTGGTAGCATTGGGATATTCCTCTGCGGAAGCCACCAAAGCGGTGCGGGCGGTGGAGATTACCGATGAGACCACGGTAGAAGAGGTCTTGAAGGCGGCGCTGAAGCAAATGGCGTTGTTTTAAACGTATGTTTGACAGGGGAAGATTATGGAAAAACGTGTGATATCAACTCAGGTACAGGAAGAGGACTTAAAAATTGAAAAAAATCTGCGCCCCCAGCGGTTGGCGGATTATATCGGACAGGAGAAGGCCAAGCAAAATCTAAAGGTCTATATCGAGGCTGCAAAACAACGGCAGGAGCCTTTGGATCATGTGCTGTTCTACGGCCCGCCCGGATTGGGCAAAACCACGCTGGCCGGAATCATTGCCAATGAGATGGGAGTGCATATCAAGATCACCTCCGGTCCGGCCATCGGAAAGCCGGGAGAGATGGCAGCTATCTTAAGCTCCTTAAGCGAGGGCGACCTGCTCTTTGTGGACGAGATCCATCGGCTGAACCGCCAGGTGGAGGAGGTGCTGTATCCGGCCATGGAGGATTATGCCATCGATGTGATGATCGGCAAGGGGGCGACAGCCCGTTCCATTCGCCTGGATCTTCCGCATTTTACACTGGTGGGAGCAACTACACGGGCAGGACTTTTGTCTGCACCTCTCAGGGATCGCTTTGGTGTGGTGCATCATCTGGAGTTCTATACGCCGGAGGAGCTTAAGACCATTATACTTCATTCGGCAGCAAAGCTGTCCGTAGCCATTGATGAGGAGGGAGCCTATGAACTGGCACGTCGTTCCAGGGGAACCCCACGTCTGGCTAATCGGCTCTTAAAGCGAGTCCGGGACTTCGCCCAGGTGAAGTATGAGGGACATATTACCAGGGAGGTTGCGGCATTTGCACTGGATCTTCTGGAGGTGGACAAGTATGGCCTGGATCAGAATGACCGGAATATCCTGATGACGATCATAGAGAAGTTCCAGGGAGGCCCGGTGGGACTTGATACCCTTGCCGCTGCCATTGGAGAGGACGCCGGAACCATCGAGGATGTCTACGAGCCGTATCTTGTGAAAAACGGATTTCTGAACCGCACACCCAAGGGGCGGGTCGCCACCGATCTTGCCTACAAACACTTTGGTATTGCAAAATAAAAGAAAGAACGGTATACTCAAGGAAAGAGGAGGGGAAGCAATGTCGTCCAAAACAAATACAGATGTGATCATCGCAGGAAAAGTATATACGCTGAGCGGTTATGAGAGTGAGGCGTACCTTCAGAAGGTTGCAGCCTATATCAATAATAAGCAGGGAGAGTTTGACGATCTGGCGGATTACCGGCGCTTTTCACCAGACATGAAGGCAACGCTGCTGGAACTGAATATTGCGGACGATTACTTCAAGGCCAGGAATCAGGCGGAGAAGCTGGAAGAGGATCTGGAGGCACGCAACAAAGAAATCTATGACCTGAAGCATGAACTGATCTCCGCTCAGATCAAGCTGGAGACTCTGGAGAAGTCCCTGGCGGAGAATGAGAAGGAAAATAAAGAATTGCTGCTTTCCAAGGCCAGACTGGAGACGGAGCTTAAGGATGCACGGCAGAAGGAAGCAAGGAGCGGTTCATGAATAAGCCACAGGCAGAATTGTTAGCACCGGCAGGTTCCCTTGCAACATTAAAAGCAGTGGCGGTGGCCGGAGCGGATGCCGTCTATGCAGGAGGCGTCCGGTTTGGAGCCAGAGCCTATGCGGGCAATCTGACGGAGGAAGAGCTCTTATATGCCATTGACTATCTTCATATCCATGGGAAACGATTGTATCTCACCGTTAACACCCTGCTGAAGGAGAATGAGCTAACGCGGGAACTTTATGATTATATCCGGCCATTGTATGAACAGGGGCTGGACGGGGTGATCGTTCAGGATATCGGTGTTCTTAAGTTCCTGCGGGAGCATTTTCCGGGAATGGAGCTGCATGCAAGTACCCAGATGACGATTACGGGCGTGCCGGGGGCGCGTCTGATGAAGAAGCTTGGCTGCAGCCGGATCGTGACGGCACGGGAACTGTCTCTGGAGGAAATTCAAAGGATCCATGATACGGTGGATATCGAGATCGAGAGCTTTGTTCACGGAGCGCTCTGTTATTGTTATTCCGGACAATGCCTTCTGAGCAGCATTCTGGGTGGCCGCAGCGGCAATCGCGGGCGGTGTGCGCAGCCCTGCCGCTTGCCATATCAGGTAAAGGGAGCGGGAGAGGCATATTTTTTGAGCCCAAAGGATCTGTGCGCCATAGAACTGCTGCCGCAGATTCTTGAAAGCGGTGTCTATTCTCTGAAAATTGAGGGAAGAATGAAGCAGACGGAGTACGCAGCAGGTGTCACCGGGATCTATCGGGAATATCTGGATCGCTATCTGTCGGATCCGGGAGAACCGTATGCAGTCTCGGAAAAAGACCGCAGGCGGCTCCTGGAGCTTGGAAACAGAAGCGGCTTCATCAGCGGGTATTATCGGAAGCACAATGGCCCGGATATGATGGCCATGAAGCAGCCGGCTCACACGAAGGCGGGTCAGGAGCAGCAGGAGGAAATGCGCACCCGGTTTGCGGATCGCGAAATACAAGAAAAAATAAATGGAAGTTTAAGCCTTTCGAAAGGAAATCCCGCGC
>CAKSAI010000430.1 GCA_934434905.1 uncultured Lachnospiraceae bacterium
CAAGTCGACGATTGCGAAGGCCGTAGCGCGCGAACTCGGCTATGTTTACATCGATACCGGTGCCATGTACCGTGCCATTGCTCTGTATTTTTTGCAGAACCAGATCGACACTTCCGATGAGGAGACGGTCCGGGAGACTTTAAACGGGATCCAGGTATCCATTGCATACGAGAACGAAGAGCAGCAGATCCTCTTAAACGGAGAAAATGTGACCGGTTCTATCCGCCGGGAGGAGGTTGGAAATATGGCCTCTGTCACCAGTGCGTATCCGGCTGTGCGCAAGAAGCTTTTAAGTCTGCAGCAGGAGCTTGCAGCTTCCGCGGATGTGATCATGGATGGCCGTGACATCGGTACCTGTGTGCTTCCCAAGGCTCCTTTGAAGATTTATCTGACCGCCAGTGTTAAGACAAGGGCTAAAAGACGTTATGAAGAGTTGACAGAAAAGAAAATTCCGTGTAATATAGAGGAGATATGCAAGGACATTGAAGAGCGGGATTATCGGGACATGCATCGCGATGTCTCACCGTTATGTCAGGCAGAGGATGCCGTGCTGGTGGACAGCTCTGATATGACTATCCAGGAAGTCACGGACGCTATTGTAGGCTATGCCAGAGAACGACAGGCGAAAGCATAGGCTTGTGGCATTCCGAAGCATATAGAAGGAAGGTATGGAATGGAAATCAGGACAGCGAAGAGCGCCGGATTCTGCTTCGGTGTCCGCCGGGCGGTGGATACCGTTTACCGACAGGCCGCGGAGAAAAGCCAACCGGTCTACACCTACGGCCCTATCATTCACAATGAGGCGGTGGTGAAGGACCTGGAAGAGAAGGGTGTCAGGATCGTTGAGACAAAGGAACAGCTTAAGAACTGCAAGGGCGGAACCGTTATCATCCGTTCCCACGGCGTTTCCAGAGAGATCTATGATTTCCTTAAGGAAAATGGCATCGATTACGTAGACGCCACATGCCCGTTTGTTTTAAAGATCCACCGTCTGGTGGAGAAGTATACGGAAGATGGTTATCATATCCTGATCATCGGTGACAGCAGTCATCCGGAGGTGGAGGGCATCAAGGGATGGGGCGATGAGTCGCGCACGACAGTGATCTCGGACGCTAAGGAAGCGGAAGAATTCACGATTCCGGCGGGGACAAAGCTCTGTATTGTGTCCCAAACGACATTTCATAACAAGAAATTTAAATATTTAGTTGAAATTATAGAGAAAAAAGGGTATGATATAAGTGTTTTGAATACGATCTGCAATGCTACACAGGAGCGGCAGGCCGAAGCCAGCAGAATTGCCAGTGAGGTAGAGGCCATGATCGTGATCGGCGGAAAGCACAGTTCCAATACGCAGAAGCTATTCGAAATATGTAAAAAGGAATGTGAAAATACTTACTATATACAGTCACTTGATGATTTGGATGTAACAAAACTACAATCCATTAATAGCGTAGGTATTACAGCAGGGGCTTCCACCCCAAATAATATAATTGAGGAGGTTCAAAAAATGTCAGAAATGAGTTTTGAACAAATGCTGGATGAATCTTTTAAAACTATAAGGAATGGAGACGTAGTCGACGGTACCGTTATTGGTGTGAAACCAGACGAGATCATCTTGAATATTGGTTACAAGTCGGATGGAATCATCACTCGTAATGAATATACGAACGATTCCAATGTTGATCTGACCACCGTGGTTTCCGTAGGCGATCCCATGGAAGCGAAGGTTTTAAAGGTGAATGACGGCGAAGGTCAGGTATTGCTGACCTACAAGCGCCTGGTGGCAGAGAAGGGCAATAAGCGCCTGGAGGAAGCGTTTAACAACCGTGAGGTTCTGCGCGCTCCGGTCACACAGGTACTGGATGGCGGCTTAAGCATCGTCATCGACGGAGCCAGAGTGTTCATGCCTGCCAGCCTGGTATCCGATACTTATGAGAAGGATCTCACCAAGTATGCCGGCAAGGAGATCGAGTTCGTAATTACGGAATTCAATCCCAAGAGAAGAAGAATCATCGGTGACCGCAAGCAGCTTCTGTTAGCTGAGAAGGCGGAGCGCCAGAGAGAGCTATTTGATCGTATCCAGATTGGTGATGTGATCGAGGGAACGGTCAAGAACGTAACCGACTTCGGTGCATTCATCGACTTAGGCGGTGCAGACGGACTGCTCCACATCTCTGAGATGTCCTGGGGCAGAGTGGAGAATCCCAAGAAGGTATTCAAGGTGGGTCAGGTTGTTACGGCTTATATCAAGGATATCCGCGATACCAAGATCGCTCTGAGCCTGAAGTTCGAGGATCAGAATCCGTGGCTGACCGCTGCTGAGAAATATGCAGCTGGTAATGTCGTAACCGGTCGTGTTGCAAGAATGACCGATTTCGGCGCATTCGTTGAGCTGGAGCCGGGCGTAGACGCACTGCTTCATGTATCCCAGATCTCCAGAGATCATGTTGATAAGCCGTCTGACGTTCTGAAGATCGGTCAGGAGATCGAGGCAAAGGTTGTTGATTTCAACAATGAGGATCACAAGATCAGCCTGAGCATGAAGGCTCTGTTAAATGACAATGCTTCTGAGGACGAGGAGGCAGCTGTTGATACAGACGCTGAGTAATTAGAGTGAAATGTTCTTTCGCCAACTCATCATGGTGTGGGTTGGCGAATTTTTTTCCGATCAGGAAAGAAGATTTACTGTTGGTATAATGTATAGGAT
>CAKSAI010000431.1 GCA_934434905.1 uncultured Lachnospiraceae bacterium
CACTGGATCATCGAGATGTCGGAGATGCTGGCGACCAGCAGCGCCAAAAGCATTGAGGAAATCCGCTCGTTCATCAGCCGCCAAAAGGAAACCTACCGCACACCCTATGAGGCCCAGCCCAAAGACCGGCTGCGGCAGTGCGTGTTCGGCGGTTCTTCCAACACGCTGGACTTCCTGCCCCTTGACCGGGCCGGGAACCGGCGTTTTCTGCCGATTATGATTTACCCGGAGAATGCGGAGGTTCACATTTTGGAGGACGAGGACGCTTCCAGAGCCTATCTGTTGCAGGTCTGGACGGAGGCCATGACGGTTTACCGCAGCGGGAAGTATTCCATGAAATTCAGCAAGTCCATCCAGCGGCAGCTTGTGGAGGTGCAGAAGGATTTCATGCCGGAGGACACGGAGGCCGGGCAGATACAGGGCTTTCTGGAACATTACACCGGCAGCATGGTCTGTTCCAAACAGCTTTTTAAGGAGGCGCTGGGCCACACTTATGACGAGCCGAAGCGGTGGCAGCTTCACAATATCAACGAGATTATGAATACGGTGGTGATGGGCTGGAAGCCATTCTCCAATCCGAGGATGTTCGCCGGATATGGCAGGCAGAAGGGCTGGGAACGGGATGTTACCGGCAACGAACTGCCCGGCAACGAAGATGGATTTGTGGAACTGAGCGAGGAAGAATGCCGCCAGTTGGAGCTTCCGAAGGAGTGGATCGCCTGAAAACGGCGGTCTGTTGTCGGGATGGTTGCCGCTTGGTTGCCGGGTTCGTTGCCGGGGATTTCCCTGTCTGGATACGGGAAATGCCAGTAAATAAGGCATTTCCTAATATCTATTTTTTCTCCGGCAACGAAAGCAACGAGATTTTTCAAAAAAAATCACAAAGTAAGATTTACAGGCCAGACGGTAGTTTACAGGTTTTTAGAGGTTCGTTGCCGGACTTCGTTGCCGGTGCTGCCGTCCGGCCTGTCTCTCTATGGAGGTAGCCTATGGTAGATGAGTGGAGCGGTTTTGCAGACTTGTTGGCCAATCTGATCGAAAAATACGCTTCAGAGTTAGATATTGGGAATATACCCGCTCCTTTAGTAGCTTCTGATAGGATGGGCAACGTCGAAGTAAATCAAAAAGATCCTGATTCCAAGCAGGAAGTAGTTGAAGGCAAAATTGCTGCATGATATACTAGACGTGATATAAGAGTCCAAACAAGAGGGTGACGGCCATTTTCTTTGCTCTCTTGAAACATAGAAAATGAAATCGGATAGGAGCGTGAACAAATGGCGGAAGACAAGAACAGACCGGATCAGAGCCAGGGTGAGATTGTAATTTATCAGGCCGAAGATGGGCTCACAAAGGTAGAGTGCCGGTTTGTAGACGAGACTGTTTGGCTGACGCAGCAGCAGATGGCGGAATTGTTCCATACATCCAGAAGCAACATTGTGGAGCATATCGGCCACATCTATGAAGAAGGCGAATTGGACGAGGTTTCAACCTGTCGGAAATTCCGACAGGTTCGAATGGAGGGCAACCGGCAAGTAACCAGAGAACTGCCTTTCTATAACCTGGATATGATCATTTCTTTGGGGTACAGGGTAAAATCCCTAATTGCCACCCAGTTTCGCCGGTGGGCCACGGAACGCTTGAAAGAATATATGATCAAGGGCTTCACGATGGACGATGAGCGCCTGAAAAATTTGGGCGGTGGCAGCTATTGGCGCGAACTGCTGGAACGGATTCGGGACATTCGTTCTTCGGAAAAAGTGATGTATCGTCAGGTGTTGGATTTGTACGCCACCAGTGTAGACTATAACCCCAGAAGTGCGGAATCTGTTGCGTTTTTCAAAATGGTGCAGAACAAACTCCATTATGCGGCGCATGGACATACAGCTGCGGAAGTGATCTATGAGCGGGCCGATGCAGATAAGCCGTTTATGGGGCTTACCACTTTTTCGGGCGACTTCCCCACGGCAAAAGATATTGGGATTGCCAAGAATTATCTGACAGAGGAAGAACTTCGGGTGTTGAATCAGATGGTATCCGGTTATTTTGATTTTGCCGAGGTGCAGGCCATCCGTCACCGGCCCATGTATATGAGCGATTATGTGGAGCAGTTGGACAATATTCTTCGGGCGACCGGTGAAGAAGTGCTGACCCATGCAGGGAAAATTAGTCATGCACAGGCGATGGAAAAAGCAAAAGCAGAATATAAACGCTATCAGGCACAAACTCTTTCCCCTGTGGAGGAAGAATATCTGAAGACCATTAAGCAGCTGGGAAAAACGGCCAAGACAGAGGCGGAAAAACAGGATGATTCTTCTGATCCAAGTTAAGAATGCCCAATCCATTTTTGGATTCGCACCACATGAGGAAGATTAAGATGCAGAAAGAGAAAATAAAAGTTTACACCTACACCAGAGTCTCCACCGCTATGCAGGTGGACGGCTACTCGCTGGATGCCCAGAAGGCTAGAATGAAAGCCTACGCAGACTATAACGATTATGAGATCGCCGGCGAATACGAGGATGCGGGAAAGTCCGGCAAGTCTATCGAGGGCCGGGCGCAATTCAGCCAGATGATGGAGGACATCAAATCTGGCAAAGACGTCGTGTCTTATGTTCTGGTGTTCAAATTGTCCCGGTTTGGCAGAAATGCGGCAGACGTGCTCTCTTTCCTTCAGGTCATGCAGGATTTTGGCGTCAATCTGGTC
>CAKSAI010000432.1 GCA_934434905.1 uncultured Lachnospiraceae bacterium
AAAAAACTACATAAAGGAAAAAGGAGCTTTTGGATATGAATGAAGTCATATTGCAAATGAAGGATATCGAAAAGCATTTTTCTGGTGTTCATGCTCTCAAGTCAGTCCGGTTTGAGCTGCGGGCAGGTGAAGTGCATGCCCTTATGGGTGAGAACGGTGCTGGCAAATCAACGCTGATCAAGGTTCTGTGCGGAATCTACAAGCGGGATGGCGGAGAAATCAATTATTTTTCGAATCCGGTTGATTTTTCCAGTATTGCGGAGTCACAGAAAGCCGGAATAAGTGTTATCCATCAAGAACTGAACATGATGAATCATCTCACGGTCGCCCAGAATATATACATAGGACGTGAACCAAAGCGCGGGATTATGATTGATGACAAGAAGATGGAGAGAGATGCAGCAGAACTGTTCGGCAGGATAGGGGTCAAAATTGATTCTTCTGCGAAACTGGGTACACTCACAGTCGGAAAACAACAGATGGTGGAGATTGCCAAGGCGATATCCCATGATTGCAAGCTCCTGGTTCTGGATGAACCGACAGCAGCTTTAACACAGCCGGAGGTTGAGGAACTTTTCAAGATTATGCGGGATCTCAAAGCAAAAGGCATAGGTATGATCTATATTTCCCATCGTATGGATGAGATAAACCGCATTTCTGACAGAGTTACCGTTATGCGTGATGGTGAGTATATCAATACGGTGAATACAGCTGAAACCACCAAAGAAGATATCGTCAAGATGATGGTGGGACGTGTGATATATGGAGATAAGAAGGAAGTCGGCCGGGTTGCGGAGGATGCTCCGGTGGTACTGGAAGTGAAGAATCTGAATGCGGGAAAAGAAGTAAAGAATGTGAACTTCAAGCTTCGACGGGGTGAGATTCTTGGATTTGCGGGACTTATGGGAGCCGGAAGAACTGAGGTGGCAAGAGCAATCTACGGTGCAGATCCGAGAGAAACCGGAGAGATCTATATCAATGGTGTGAAAAAGCGCATCAATACGCCGGAACAGGCAGTGAAGAATGGAATCTGCTATCTTTCAGAAGATCGGAAACGCTATGGACTTATGCTGGATAAATCCGTTACGGACAATACGGCCATTGCTTCTGTTGACCGTTTCGTGAAGGGCGGTTGGATAGATGACCGGAGTATGTGTGAAAAGTCAGCGGAGTATAATCATATGCTTAAGACGAAGACACCTTCTATGGCACAGCTGCTAAAGAACCTTTCGGGAGGAAATCAGCAGAAGGTTATTGTCGCAAGGTGGCTTATGAAGGATTGTGACATTTTTATTTTCGACGAGCCTACACGAGGCATTGATATCGGAGCGAAGAGCGAAATGTACGAGTTGATGGAGGATCTTGCGGCAAAAGGAAAATCAATTATTATGATTTCTTCGGAATTGGCGGAGATTCAGCGCCTGAGTGACAGGGTTATTGTGATGTGCGAAGGCAGGATTACAGGTGAAATTGACATCGCTGCTGCTACACAGGAAGAAATTATGAAATTCGCTACCATGCGTGATTAAAAATGTTTAGGAGGATAGAGGAAGATGAAATCTAACGATAAAACACGTGCGTCGTTCAAACTTCAACAGAATATGATTATCCTGTTGGCTATGCTGATCCTGGTTGCAATCTTTTGTGCGTTCAACCCAAACTTTGTTGACAAATATAATATCATAAGTATGGCGCAGTCTCTTGCACCATATGCAGTTATGAGCCTTGGAGTTACATATGTGATTGCTACCGGAGGAATTGATCTTTCCATTGGTACCGTTTGTATTGCAGCAGCGGTAATTGCCGGCAAGATGTTTACATCGGGGAAGATTCCGCTTTGGGCAACCATTCCTGTCATGATCGGAATCGGACTGCTGTTTGGGTTTGTCAATGGACTGCTGATCGCTAAGTTAAAGATGCCGGCTTTCATTGCAACACTTGGAACCATGATGTTTTCCCGCGGACTTTCCGCACTTATTGTTGCAGATCCAAATATCTTTTTCCCGTCGAATACCTGGTACAATCGAATCTTTTCCAATGCCAACGGTATTCCAACCGGAATCATATGGGTTCTTGGATTTATGCTGATCTGCATGTATTTTATGTACAAGAACAAAGCCGGGAGATACATCCTGGCCATCGGAAGCAATGAGGAAGCAACCCGTCTTTCCGGAATCAATACAGATCGCTATAAGGTTCTTGCCTATACGCTTTCCGGCCTGGGCGCAGGTGTTGCGGCAATCTTCTGGTCGGCAGCATTCCCTACAGTTGCTGCAGCTACCGGAAATGGAATGGAGTTGGATGCAATTGCAGGTGTATACATAGGCGGTACCAGCGCAGCAGGTGGTGTTGCATCTGTTTCAGGTTCTGTGATCGGAGCTGCGTTACTGGTAGTTATCCGTAACGGACTTAACATGGTACTTGCAAAATTCAATCTGAATCTCAATTCTACTTATGTTACTTACGTGCTGACAGGCATTATCGTTGTGGTAGCGGTATTGATGGATGTTCTTAAGACTAAGAACCAGAATAAGGTAAAGATTGAAAAGAATGTGAAACCGGCAAATGCGGAAACAAAGGGAAAATAACCTGTAAAAGGTTATATGCAGCGGAAAGAAAAAAGACTTTCTGTTGCAATAAATAAAAAGGAGGATTTCCAACTATGAAAAATTTCAAAAGGGCAGTCGCACTGGTAATTTC
>CAKSAI010000433.1 GCA_934434905.1 uncultured Lachnospiraceae bacterium
ATATGAAATTGATGGTCAGACGGTTACCTTCCACTTCAATACGCAGATCAATCCGCCGGTCAGGGATATACTTGTGGTAACATCCCATTATATGTATGTCAATAATGCGTTTGAGGTGTCAGATTCTAAAAATCTGACACTGGAGGATATTCATGTGTACGCTACAGCAGGGATGGGATTAGTTTGTGAGACTACGGAAAATGTGTATGTGAATCGCTTTGATGTATGCTTAAAGCCAAAGACAGATCGGTTGATGAGCAGTACTGCAGACGGTCTGCATTTTGGTGCTTGTCGTGGAGAAATAAAAGTAACAAATTGTCTCCTGGAGAATACACATGACGACGCATGCAATGTAAAAGCGGGGCATTACTATGGCCTAAGTGATATCAATAAGGGCGGAAATACGCTCAAGTGTGTAAAATTAAACTATATGCATCGCATCGTGGAGGGAGATACCCTATGTGTTTATAATAAGAATCTGGAGCTGGTGACAGAGCTTAAGGTTGTAGAAGTTATGTCTTCTGATGATTCTGGAATGACGATTAAGACAGAGGGAACTCTTTCAGAAGTGACAGAGGATATGTTGGTGGCTAATGCTTCGACTGCTCCAAAGGTTTGCTTTGAAAACAATATCGTTAGAAATAAACGCAATCGGGGAATTCTGCTACAGACGAGAGATTCTGTGATTCGAAATAATGCATTCCTTAATGTGGGGCATGGCGCGATCAGCGTTATGACTGAGATAGCAAGCTTTAATGAGGCTATTGTGCCGAAAAATATTATTGTTGAAAATAACAAGGTGATTGGATGCAATGACATGAGTGGGAATATTGGCGGCGATATTGCTGTGGTAGCATACGGTGAATCTTATGTCTGTGAACCGGCAGGGACAATCCGGGATATCACGATCCGCAATAATTTCATCGCGAATTCTGCAAAGAAAGCGATGAGTATAAGCAGTGCGGAAAATGCAGAGATTTTGAATAACTGTATTTATAATCCGGCGAAAAATCCTAAATCGGTGCAGAACAATTGTGCGATCAGTCTTTCTATGTCAGAGAATCTTACAATAAATGAGAATTACATTATCAACGAAACTGCGACGGAAGAGTATGTGTCGTTGCTGACAGACGGGACTGTTATAGAAGAGGCAGTGGCAATGAAGGACAACGTGGGTGTCTCATTTGCAGTGGCAGGAGCCAGTGCTGAACCGGATGTGGTGAAACGGTTACCGGATGGTGTGGCTGTGAATATGAGTGCACAAAATCTTGATGAGTTTGCGCAGGTGGAAGAAACAATCCATTTTGTCGGTCATACGGATGCCTATGGCAATGAAGTGGCTCCCCAAGAGTCCTCATTTGCAATTCAAACATTCAAAGTAGCTTATGATGATAAGGGAATCTATATCGGTTTCGCAGTCAAGGATGATGTTGTAGCGTTTAGCTCATCTTCCGCGTTCTGGGAAGGAGATGGATTCGAACTGTATATGACGCCTGCTCTGGATGAAAACTATGCATTTTCACAAATTAAGCAGACCTATAATGATACATTCCAGTTGTTCGTCACAACAGAGTATACGCACCTGGAAGCGTCACGTACCTCGGATTATCTCGTGGAAAATAAGATGGAGGCATTTCAGACAAAATGCTGGAAAACAGATGAAGGTTATGCAGGAAAGGTGTTCATTAATCTGGATGTATGCACAGAATTGCGGGCAGCGATAGAAAAGAAAGAAGCAGTAAGCTGTTCCTTTGTTCTTGCAGATGCAGAAAATGGAGCTACCCGTTTGCAGGTTTCTAATACAGAACACAATGTGGAAAACAATAAGGGTATTCCGGTTCGTATGGGAAAGATTCGTTTTGAGTAAAGGGGAAGAGAAACATGAAGAGAAAAAAAGTAAAAATTATATTGTTCACGGTGGTGCCGGTTCTGGTGCTGTTGATTGCTGCTGTATGTATATTCATCTTCCGCAGTGATAAAGAAGAGCACATTCCAAATAATGATGATCAAATACAGGAAGAACCGACAAATATAGAATATCCCCGGTATGCAGAGGAGTGGTACAAAGTATTAGAGAGGAGAAAACCGCTTGAAATAGGGGAATCCTACACGGAGACATTTTCCAGCGATGATTATTTAGCGTCCCGGCTGTATCCTGAATATTGGGAGAAAGGAACGACAATTTCATGGGTGGATGAAGATACGGGAGTAGGGGATGGTAAAAATTTAAAAATCACTTCCTCGGGAACCTCGGAAAAACGATATACAGAAGTTGTGTTCCGTGGAATGCAGATGGTTCCGGGAGCACGTTACCGTGTATCGGTGACGGTAAAAACACGAAGCAAAAACACAGAATATTATGTGGGATTCCATGGACAGCAGAACAATTATGTGTTTCGCTTTTCAGGAAATGATGGGGCAGTACAGAGACTTGATGGTACGATTTCATTAAAAAATTGTGATTATGATGGGTTAGTCATTGCAATAGTCGGTGAAGAAACTGCAGAACTGCTCATGGATGACTTGACGATTGAACGACTTGAACCATTGCCAATGATAGATTTAACAGAGATAGGAGCTAGCCATACATTTGATTTTAATCAGAATATGGATTATGCGATAGCAAGTAATTCGGTTATACAGCTGGTTGCAAACGGCGGAAGCAATAAGGCCT
>CAKSAI010000434.1 GCA_934434905.1 uncultured Lachnospiraceae bacterium
GCTCTTGGCTGCTGCCGACTGAATGGTTTCCTGATAATTTCCCGCAACCGTCAGAATACCGTTCGTATTCTTGCTGTCCACACGATAGCGAATAATAACAACATTATCTCCCAGTTGCTTTGGCGTAATAGCCTTAGCCAGCTTCACCTTGAAGGCAGTCAGACCCAGCACGTTGTAGGCGGCCGATACCTTTAACACTCCCTTCTCGCCTTCGTATTCCTCCAGGAACTCTTCCACCTCCGTACCATCCCAGTATTCGTTGATAAACCCGGAGCTGATAAGATTTGCATATCCGATGGAATCAAAGGTGGCAAGATACCCATCCGGGAGATTCTGATCCGTCCAGTCAGCGTCCTTAGCACGCCATCTGCACTCCTTCTCCGATGTATTTCCATAGATATCAGCCGCTTTCAGCTTAAATACATACTCCCCGTCTCTTTCCGGCACAAATGCATTCGTAAGTGTATTATACTTCACCTGCTCTCCCTCGAAAAAGAGCGTTGCGCTGCAGTTGTCATAGTCTATGGGGGAGGAGTCCTTGATATCAAAGCCCGGAACGGTATACTCCACATCCGTATTTCCCACAAATACATCGCTGGGAAGTGCTCCCACAATGATTTCCGGTGCCACCGTGTCCACCACCCGGAAATGCTTCTGCAGCTCAGCATTCTCGTAGCTGCAGATAACGGTCCAGTCTCCCACACTGTCACATTTTGCCACCGGATAATTCGTCTTCGTCTCGGTTCCCTCTGCTGATGTGAATAGATACGTGACTCTGCCAAACTGCCGGATCCCGTGCTTATTCACCACATAGGCCTTTGGTATATCGGCTTCCTGTCCATATTCAAAAGTAAGATCCTCCGCGAAGGTTTCCTCAAACCGGATCTCGTATCCCTTCGCAAAGTATAGTACCAAGGCCACAGCCACGGCTGCTGCTGCCAAAGCCGCAGTCGTTATTCCTATGATGATCCTTTTTTTCTTCTTTTCCATATTTTCTGCCCCCTGCCATTGAACCGTGTATTAAAAGCCTTTCGTGCTGATCTTCCACTGTTCGTTGTTGAAATGATCGAAGGTTGCCTTATAAATATCCTGCGGTGCTGTGGCTTTTCCGGCAAAGATCGTTTTGGATAACGCTCCGGTTCCTGTATTCCTGTCATAGTACCAGGAAAGCCCCGTTGCCTGCTGGAAGTCCTTATCCAGCATGGACGTATCAACAATCACTGCCGTATCCTTCTTCTCATAGATGCTCTTGATATAATCGTTCAATTTAAATCCAAGATCCTCTTCTGTGGGAAGATAACCAAAGGGCAGCATATTCACTCCGTTTGCGTTCTGTGCGGAGATCTTCTGCGCATTGTCGCTGGCGAGATATCTCAGGAAGTCTTTTACCGCATCTATATTCTTGCTGTTGCTTGGAACCACCATGGTACGGCAAACATTTTCACCCACCATGTTTCTGGCCTCAGCTACGATCGCAATATCCTCGTCTGAGACGCCCGCCGGCTTCTCTGTCACAACGCCGTCTACATAATCTACCACCGACGCCAGCACAGCATCATCGGCAATCGTTGTGCAGCGTGATATGATCGCGCTGATTACAGGCATCTTACCCGCTACGATCTCCTGATCCTCGATAATTCCATCCTCCAGAAGATCTGCCACCTCAGTCTGGATCCATGATCCTGTATAGAGTGCTGCCACCTTGACCTTATTCATACCGTATCCACCGCCGTAAAACACCTGATCCGCACCCTTGAAGTTCAGGGAAGCAGAATCACTGAATACATAGTGATTTTCCTTTTTACATAAATTGTATGCGATCTTGTATGCCTCTTCGATCGCGGACTGATTCACTTCCACCACCTTGGGACTGTCCTTGGATACCACCAGACCGGAACCATCCTTATAAAGACCATTGTAATAATTGTTGTAGCCTTCTTTTCCCGTCATCTGTGCGAACCATGTCTCGAACGCGTAATTCAGGTAATCTCCGCCCTGTGTATCAGCAAATGCGCCTACCGTCAGATAGGTGCTGTTTTCAAAGAGCGTGTCTCCAAACTTAAAGAATTCATCCGTGGTTCTCGGAAGCGTATAATTTCCCGCTCCAAACACCTCATCCAGAACGGTTTTATTGTATACCCAGTTCCATCCGTTCATGTTGGTATTCGGCATCTGATACCACTTTCCATCCTCCTGATAGAACTGATAGATTTCCTCTGTAACCTTATCCTGGATCAGCGTCTCTTCCCCATAGGCCTTTGACTCGTACACATCCGTCAGATCCGCCAGATAATCGGCACAGTCAAACATCCCCACCTCAATCTGGTAGAGATCTGCCGATGCAACACCGGAGGTAATGTCTGCATACGCGGATGCGTTATCATAGCTTGGTATAAGCTCAATATAAACATCCTTATTGACATTATCCATATAATCCTTTGCCACTGCCTCAATCCATGCCGAACCAAATCCGCCGTCATAGTAGCTGAATCTGATCTTCGTGCTTCGGCCGCTGTATTGTGGGTCTGTGTTTCCACCGTTTGTGCCGTTACTGCTGCCTCCGCCGCAGGCTGTAAGCCCAAGTACAAGCACTGCCGTAAGCATGATCGATAGTATCCTTCTTTTCATCTTGATTTTCCTCCTTTATCCTTTCACTCCGCCGCCTAATTG
>CAKSAI010000435.1 GCA_934434905.1 uncultured Lachnospiraceae bacterium
TGACTACATTTTGGCGTGATATTAATGAGCACAGGCTTGAAAACCGAAAATATGACAACCCGGGTAAAGGCGATGTGTGCAGTGTAGGAGCAGAGAATGTGATAAGCTGCGGGAAAAAGAAAAGCTTTCATTTTGCTATCTCATGGAATGTCCCCAATAATTATAATTACTGGAATCCGTGTAAGGACGATAACGGGAACGATGTTATCTGGAAGAATTATTACGCAATGTTGTTTTCAGATTCTTCCGAATCCTGTTTCTATGCGTTGGAACATTGGAGTATGCTATATAAGAAGACAAACAGGTTCTGTCGTTCATTGCATACCTCCACGCTGGATCGTGCTGTGATTGATGCGGTGTCATCAACACTTGCTGTCCTGAAGTCGCCTACCGTTCTTCGCCTGGAAGACGGAACCTTTTATGGTTGGGAAGGAGTGCATGAGAGAGAAGGCTCCTGTGAAGGAAGCTGTACGCATGTGTGGAGTTATGCATATGCACTTTGCTTTCTGTTTCCGGAGCTGGAACGGTCGCTTCGCAAGACAGAGTTCACTTATAATACGGCTGCAGATGGTAAGATGGAGTTTCGAACAGCACTCCCTCTGGGGAGGAGAAGGGATACATTTCATCCCTGCCTGGATGGTCAGATGGCGACTGTCATCAAGATATACCGTGACTGGAAGATGACGGGAGACAGTGAATGGCTAAGAGAAAACTGGCACAATATAAAAGAAATACTGGAATTTGCATGGAACACAGAGAATGCATATGAGTGGGACAGAGACCATGACGGGGTTCTGGAGGGCAGGCAGCATCATACCTTGGATATGGAACTTTTCGGGACATCTGCATGGTTGGAGGGCATGTATCTTGCAGCGTTGAAAGCGGCCTCTGAAATGGCTGATTTTCTGGAAGATACCATGAAGAAGAATGAGTATAAGGAACTTTTTGAAAGTGGCTGTGAATGGACAAAAGAGAATCTCTTTAACGGCAAGTATTTTTATCAGAAAATAAACCTGAACAGTAAAGAATATATTGAGCACTTCAACTGTCCGGAGTATTGGAACGAGGAAAGGCAGCAGATGAAGTATCAGATTGCCGATGGATGTGAGATTGATCAGCTGCTGGGACAATGGCACGCGAACATATGCGGACTCGGAGATATCTTTGATACGAAACAGAGGAAAACTGCACTGCAGAATATGTACAACAATAATTTCAAGAAACCGCTTCGGGAGGTTGCAAATGCATGGCGTGTATTTGCATTGAACGACGAGAGCGGTGTCGTGATATGTGACTATCCGCCTGAAAGTAAGAAACCTGTGATTCCGATTCCCTATTGTGAGGAATGCATGACCGGCTTTGAATATGCCTTTGCGGGGCTTCTGGTCAGTGAAGGGTTTTCGGATGAGGGGCTTGAAGTGGTGCGGGCGGTGCGAGAACGCTATGACGGGCAAAAACGGAATCCGTGGAATGAAATCGAATGTGGGAGCAATTATGCCAGGGCAATGTCTGCTTTTGCGCTTCTGCCAATTTTCTCCGGGTTTGAGTTCAATCTTCCGAAAGGGTATATTGGCTTTGCTCCGGTGTTGCACGGTGACTACAAGTGCTTTTGGAGTCTCGGTACGGGGTGGGGCGATTTTATACGAAACAACTGTGTATACACAATCAGAATCCAGAGTGGAAGTCTTGCATTAAAATGTGTAAAATTACAGGATTGCGGTTCAATTCAAAGTGTATATGCAGATGGAAGAAAAGAGACATTCCTACAGAAAGGGAATGAATTGTTTTTCAACTCTGTGATCACCATCAAAAAGGAATTGCGGATCTGCATAGAAGAAGGAAGGAATGAAAGGGTGGAAGTGCAATGAATATCATGAGAGAAAGCGCAACTGTAGAGCAGGAGAAATGGGCACGTTACAGATACAATTTGACAACAGCCTTAGGGGAAAATGGCAAACCGCTTACCGGATGCCAGGAGCATATTGAATTATCGCGAAGGGTTGCAACGGAGGGTATGGTGCTGTTGGAAAATAATGGGTTGCTTCCTTTGAAGGCCGGAACAAGAGTGGCTGTTTTCGGTATTGGCAGCATAGACTATATAAAAGGCGGATGGGGAAGCGGGCAGGTGTATTCCGGGTACATCCGTAATATCTATGAAGGACTTGCTATGAAAGCCCCATATGTGAGTGTATATGAGCCGCTGGCGAACTATTATTATGATTATATGAAGGAGCATCTGGCAGAGCACGAAGATAAGATCTTTGAGGAGATCGATGTTCCGACGGAATTGGTGTCAGATGCAGCAAAGGCCACGGACGTTGCTTTGATCGTGATTCATAGATTTTCCGGAGAGGGCTGGGATCGGACAGAAAAGGAAGGCGATTTCCTTCTGACTGCGACGGAACATAAGATGGTTCTTGACGTAACGGAGCAGTTTGACAAGGTAGCAGCAATACTGGATGTGGGTGGAATGATCGATGTATCATGGATTAAGGAAAATGATAAGATCGGAGCCGCTTTACTGGCCTGGCAGGCAGGGCAGGAGGGCGGATTGGCGATTGCAGATATTCTTTGCGGCGATGCAAATCCTTCCGGAAAACTGACAGATACTTTTGCAAAGCGGTTTGATGATTATCCATCTTCTGCAACGTTTCATGACAGTGAGGA
>CAKSAI010000436.1 GCA_934434905.1 uncultured Lachnospiraceae bacterium
GAAGAGGAACAGGCAAGAAAGGGAACCTATGACAGTGCAGAAGAGAAGATAGCAGATATGCAGCTTGTTGCAGAGGACGGCGATCTTGCACTCTATCTGGAGCCGGATTATGCAGAATTTGCCGTATGGAATAAGGTTACGGGGGATTCCTGGTTTTCAAATCCGTATGATTTTGCGAGAGATACGAAAGCAGATTCAAAAGTGAAGGAGGAACTGCAGTCGCTGATAAGTCTGACTTACTATGACAGTCAGAAGACGGAACGTACGATGAACAGCTATAGCGACTGTACCTCCAAGGATCAGTATCAGATTGAGAAGCTGGACAAGGGTTTTGTATTTCATATGCAGATCGGCCGTGTAGAAGAAAAGATGCTGGCGCCAAGTGTGATCGAAGTCTCCAAATACGAAAACATAATCTTGCCGCATGTCGATAAGAAAAGTGCGAGAAAGCTGAATGCTTATTACACAAAGGTATGCTTTTCGGATGGCAGCCTTTCAGAAGCAGTAAAAAAGAAATATCTGGATAGTATGCCGGGGCTGGAAGAACATGACTTTTATATCCTGCGGGATACGACAGAGCGGGAGAAGAAGGTATTAGAGGAGATTATCAAAGCAACAGAATATACGTCGGAGGATATGGATGAGGATCTGGCCTTGTCGGGGTATAAACAGAAGAAGACAAATTACGCATTGTTCAAAATGTCTTTGCGGGTAGAATTGGAGGAGGGCGCTTTAAAGGTCACTGTTCCGACCGATCTCATCTCTTATGATGCGGATTATTACAGCCTGGGTTCTTTCCAGCTATTGCGCTATTTCGGAGCAGGAAAGTCCGATCAGGAGGGTTATCTGTTTGTACCGGACGGTTCGGGAGCGCTGATAAACTACAACGGGGATGGAACGAAAAAAATCTTAAATACAACGACTTCCGTCTATGGAATGGACTATGCACTTAGCTTTGATTACGGTATGAGTAATCTTTCCAGTCAGATTTATTTCCCGGTGTACGGAAATAAGACAGAAGATAAAGCATTTTTTGCAGTAATCCGGGAAGGTGATGCTCTGGCTCAGATCATCAGTGAAAGCGGAAATATCCTGTCCTCGTATGAGACGATATATCCGAAGTTCAACTATCAGGCAGCCTATACCGTAAACTATACCGATAAAACAAAAATATCAGGATTATATACCTATGTGGATACGAACTGCTATACAGGAAACTATACGATCCAATATGATTTTCTGACAGATAGAGAAGCGGATTATGTCGGAATGGCAAATTCCTATCAGGCATATCTGGAGAAACAGGGAGTATTAGAGAAAATGTCTGAGGTGGAAAGCAAAGCCGGATTCTATCTGGAGATGCTTGGAGCGATCGAACGGACCAATACGAAGCTTGGATTTTCCTATGTGGAATCCGTGCCGCTGACGACCTTTGAACAAGCGAAGGGAATCCTTGAGGAATTAAAAACAGCCGGAGACATAGATTTGAATCTCCGATACAAAGGCTGGGCAAATGGAGGATTGTATTACACGGTATCCGACAAAGCGAAGGTGGAGAAATCATTAGGCGGAAGGAACGGACTTATAGAGCTGGGGAGGTTTGCACGTGAGAATCAGATCGGGTTTTATCCGGATGTAGATTTCTTTATTGTATGCAAAGACAGTATTCTGGACGGATACAACAAGTCCTTCCACAGTGCCCGAAGTATTCGCAGAGAGCAGCTATACCTGACAAGCCCACAGGAGTTTACGAATTTTGCAGAGTTTCAGTATTTAAATTATTCAATATCGCCGCGCTACTATGACAAATATATGAAGAAATTCTTCTCCGATTATGGCAAATTCAATCTTTCAGGTGTTTCTGTCGGGACAGCAGGTTCGATGCTTTATGCAGAGTACCACAGGACCAAGGCGATCACACGTGAGGCTGCGAAGGATATTCTGGTGAATGGATTGGAATCTTACGTATCGGATTATGGGCTTATGGTGGATGGCGGAAATGCCTATACCCTGAAGTATGCCTCCGAGTTAGTAAATGTGCCGATGTATCACAGTGCAAATACGATAGAAGATGAGAGCATTCCGTTTATGCAGCTTGTGCTTCACGGATATGTACCGTATGCCGGAGAGGCCGTGAATCTGTCAGGAGAGTCCGAAGAAGTATTTCTTCGTTGTATCGAATACGGCGCAAATCCATTCTATACAGTGGCAGCAGACAATACGGAGTTATTAACGAAGACTTCCATGACATATTACTACTCCGTGAAATGGGAGGAACTTAAGGAAGAGATCCAAAACTGTATGGAGAAATGGACAGAAGCGTATGACGGATGTGGAAATCAGAAGATGACAGGGCATCAGCGACTCACTGAAACGGTTTCACGTACAGAGTATGAAGACGGAACGGTGTTTTATGTGAATTATGGGACGGAAGATGTACAGCTTGAAGGCGGAGCCATAGTAAAGGCCCGAAGCTATATGAAAATTAAGAAATAGCGGAGAGGAGGAAGTTCAACATGAAGAAGAAAAGGAAATCATCTTATGAACGAAGAAAACAGAATGCGTATTTGGTATTTATGATTCCGTTTCTGGCAGGCTTCTTTCTGCTGTTTTTGGGAATTTATATAAACTCCCTGAAATTCAGCTTTTGCAACATTGAGA
>CAKSAI010000437.1 GCA_934434905.1 uncultured Lachnospiraceae bacterium
CCGGTGCTGTGCTTTTGAATCCTGCAGATCAGAGAAAAGGTTGCTTTTATCTTCGCCTTCTCATCCCAGCAGTCTGCCTCCATGCTGTAAACCATCAGCTCTTTTCCGCTGTCCCGGATGTAAACCGTTTCCTCATAGTGGCGTTCCAGCTCCGGCGCTGAATACTGTTCACCATACCAGCGAATACGCAGGTCAGAGCCTACGCAGCGCGGTTCAAAGTACATTTCTTCTCTTTGTACCATCTCATTCACCCGCCTTTCTGACCTCGGTATACCGCTTCACAGAACCATCCGGCATCCGTTTCGTCACAATTCTGGCTCTCCTGCACTGAAGCAACCGGAAGCAGACTCTTACCTCGTTCCACTCTCTTTCCAGATCTTCTGGCATTGGCACAGCCTTTTTTTCCATAACCTTCATAGGCGCTCCTTCCTGAAAGTTCTTGTCTTCCCTGTTCTTTTAAGGAGCGCGGCCCGGCTGACTACCACCAGCTCCACCGGCGTATCCTTCACGATCAGCCAGTTCTCCGGTACCAGCCCTTTCCCCTGCAGGAACTTCTTCTGGGCCAGTGTCGGCTTCTTTCCGTTCTTCACGCTGCACTTACCTCCTTATTCAGTTTTACCTCACTCTGCCTTTATCCGGGCTTGTGACCGGCATCCTTCCGGATGGCTGCATTAAGGTGGGGCTTTACAGCCCCGGATTTTCCCTGTACCGGATGAGCATACGCTCGGTGGTTACGGTGATCGGCGGGAGTGAATTCTCCCTTCCATCACGGTATCCTTTCATCCATGCCCGGTCATGTTCGATCTTCACCCGCATCTGAATACCGATCATCCAGCCGCTAACTCCCGCCAGAGCCATCAGGAATACCACAACCAGGCTTCCGATCACTCCGACCTTGCCCGCTGCGATCAGCGCCGCCATTCCCCCGGCGGCTACCGTTCCAAGCGCGATCCCTGTCACCATCATTTTTGCTTTTCCTGTCATGTACTTCATTGCATTTACCTCCGTTTGGTTGATTTTATAAATAGATTCCCAGCGGGCCTGTTACCTTCTGCAGACCTTCCAGGGAAACATCCTGGTTATTGGCGGCTGCTGTGAATACGTTTACCATGCCGCGCACTCCCCACTTGCTGTGGCCGACATTGTAGAGGTATGTCAGCTCCGGCGTCATTCCTTTCTCCACCAGGGATGGGAATAACTTCTCAACATCTTCTTTAGTTACATTCGTAGCCCGGTACCGCCCGTGGAGCTTCGTCCGGTTAAACTGCTGTGAGAAGATTGCCTCCTGTCTTCCAAGCATCTTGTTGTAGACCTCATCGTTTCCGATCAGTGCGATTCCAATGCCAGGCTTTCCAGTGATCGGGTCTTCATCCACCCAGCCTCTGATTTCTTCCAGGGCCATGAACTTCAGGTTCTGGGCTTCGTCAATAATCAGGACATTATCAGAACTTCTCAGCCGTTCACGGATTGAAATGGAAAGGTCTTCTGTTCTCTGGTTTTCCGAAATCTTCAACGCTCTTGCAATCATCCTTAAAAGGCTTCTTACAGAGCTGGTGCTCGGTGTGGTGCTGATATAGATTGCCGTTGCTGGGTTGTCCCGCAGGAACTTGGTGGCTGCCTTGGTCTCCGTCAATAACTACGATCCCCTTTTCAAGCTGGCAGTAACGGATCATCTTGTAAATGCTCTCCGAAATAGAGGTTGCCACATATCCCCGTACTGCATTGAAAGACTCGGTCTTCTTGGCGTTTTCAGCCTGCTCCTCCTTGATCTGGAAGAACTCGCGGATCTTACGCTCTACATCCTCTACATCGCCCTTGTCATAAACGCTGCGGCGATACTGACTTAATACCGCTCCGCTCAGGTTCATCATCGGGGCCAGTTTTGCCTGGCTGATTCCCGTTTCCTTCATGTACGCTTCGACTTTCGCCTGAAGTTCTGTATTATACTGTTTTCCCATCATTTACCTCCCT
Source organism: uncultured Lachnospiraceae bacterium (assembly GCA_934434905.1). Lineage (GTDB taxonomy): Bacteria > Bacillota > Clostridia > Lachnospirales > Lachnospiraceae > 14-2. Next base: position 1,972 of record CAKSAI010000437.1, read on the forward strand.
GCCTTTTGGCTGCATTTTCAATCATTGTGTCAAGATCGACTCCGCCGACCACCTTCTGATATACCGGTGTTTCATCTGCCCGCTGAACCTCCAGTACCTTCGGGTCTGCTTTGCCTGTGTAGCTTTCTTTGTTGCGTTGTGCCTGGCGAAGTACCAGATCCAGCGCGGTAACCCGGTCAGCTTCTGCGATGACCACGTTCTTTTTATATTCATTCGCGATCTTCTCCAGCTTCCTGGTCACTGCCATTCCGGCCTTCACATCATCCTTGGTAGCGCCATATGTAAGAACCGCCGTATTATCTACCGGAACCGTCATCAGATATTTGTCTTCCAGGTTGTAGATCCGGACTTCCTTCAGGTCATTCGGATTGTACCGGAAGTATACCTTCTCACCGAAATGTCTCATCAACAGTTCATCGTTCCAATATTCCAGGCGGCCTCCGTTGATATCCAGATGCACTCCCCGGCGGCCCACGGCCTGCGGACGGCTGCTTCTCATAAGCATCAAGTTCAATTCCTCTGCGGCTGCCACCCGGCGCTTAATCAGATGCTCATTAAACACATCCATTTTGAGCTTTCCTTTGTCTTCTGCCACCGGGCCATCGTATTCCATCATGTTGAAGTAATACTTCAGAATTGCATCCACATACTCCTGGAA
>CAKSAI010000438.1 GCA_934434905.1 uncultured Lachnospiraceae bacterium
CTCGCCTTGTCCTGGAGAAGCGGACTGTACGGCTTGTCTCAAACGCCCAAAGTATCGTCCTGGAGCATATGCGGGAAGCCGCAAGGCTGCTGCGGGAAACTCAGAAGCACATCACAGAGATAACAATACTGGTCGGCTACGACAACGCCAATTATTTTTCCCGGATATTCAAAAAGCAGTACGGCATCAGCCCTTCCGAGTATCGGAAAGGCAGCGAATGCTATTAAATACGATTATTATTGTGTCACAGTAAAAAGGCTTTCCCCATCAAAGTATAGGAAAAGCCTTGGCCTTTAATTCAGCATGATTGTATTATTCCTCATCCATCCGCACCGTGATCTTGTCAAGATGCCAGATATCATCCACATACTCCTGGATGGTTCGGTCGGAAGTGAACTTGCCGGAGTGTGCCACGTTTAGAATGGCCTTCTTCGCCCAACCGGACTCGTCCCGGTATGCCGCTTCCACACGATTCTGTGCCTCCGCATAGGAGCGGAAGTCCTTCAGGATGAAATAAGTGTCCGCGAACTGCGTGTCCTGGGTATTCAGCAGGGAATTGTACAGCGGGCGGAACAGCTCCGTATCCCCCGGAGAATAGAAGCCGCTGATCAACTGCATCAGCACCTGACGGATCTCCTGATCGGAATTAAAGATCTGCATAGGATCATAATCCCGTCTCTGTTCATGGGCAATGACTTCATCGGAGCTCATACCGAAGATGAAGGCATTCTCTGCTCCTACCTCCTCCACGATCTCCACGTTGGCACCGTCCATGGTACCTAAAGTCACCGCACCGTTGAGCATAAACTTCATATTGCCGGTACCGGAGGCTTCCTTGCTGGCTGTGGAGATCTGTTCGCTGACATCCGCCGCCGCGAAGATCAGCTCCGCATTGGAGACCTTGTAGTCCTCGATGAACACCACCTTAAGCTTTCCTTCAATGCTCCGGTCATTGTTGATGACATCTGCCACGGAATTGATAAGCTTAATGGTCAGCTTGGCAATCCGGTAGCCTGCTGCGGCCTTGGCTCCGAAGATGAAGGTCCGCGGATAGAAGTCAAGATCCGGGTGCTGCTTGATCTGGTTGTACAGGTACATCACATGCAGGATATTCAGAAGCTGACGCTTATACTCGTGGAGCCGCTTCACCTGCACATCAAAGATAGAGCGCGGATCCACTTCAACACCATTGTGCTTCCAGATATAATCTGCCAGACGAAGCTTATTCTGATACTTGATATTCATGAATTCCTGTTGCGCCTTCTCGTCATCCGCATAAACAGCCAGGCGCTCTATATAGGGAAGGTTGGTCACCCAGTCCTTGCCGATATGATCTGTCACCCAATCAGCCAGCAGCGGATTGCCGTGGTACAGGAATCTCCGCTGTGTAATGCCGTTGGTCTTGTTGTTGAACTTCTCCGGGAACATCTCATAGAAGTCCTTCAGTTCCTGCTTTTTCAGAATCTCTGTGTGAAGCTTCGCCACACCGTTGACCGAATAGCCTGCCGCAATGGCAAGATGCGCCATCTTCACCTGTCCGTCATAGACGATAGCCATCTTCTCCACCTTGTGCTGATCGCCGGGATAACGCTTCTGGATCTCCAGGATAAAGCGACGGTTGATCTCCTCCACGATCTGATAGATTCTGGGCAGCAGCCGGGCAAAGATCTCAATGGGCCACTTCTCTAAGGCTTCCGCCATGATGGTGTGATTGGTATAGGCACAGGTTCTTGTGGTAATGTCCCATGCTTCGTCCCACTCCATGCCTTCCTCATCCAAAAGGATCCGCATAAGCTCCGCCACCGCAACCGTCGGGTGGGTATCATTCATCTGAATTGCCACCTTCTCCGGCAGCTTCTTGAGATCCGGGTGGTTCTTCTTATATCTTGCCACGGCGCGCTGAACACTGGCAGACACAAAGAAATACTGTTGCTTCAGGCGCAGCTCCTTACCGGCAATATGATTGTCGTTGGGATAAAGCACCTCCACCAGATTTTTCGCCAGGTTCTCCTGCTCCACAGCCTTCTTGTAGTCGCCCTTGTCAAAGGAATCCAGCTCAAAGCACTCCACCGGCTCCGCATCCCAGATCATCAGAGTATTTACCATATTGTTGTTGTAGCCGATGATGGGCATATCATAGGGTACTGCCTTCACAGACTGATATCCCTCATGGATAAAACGTGTACGTCCGTTTCCGGCTGCCTCTGCCCGCACATAACCGCCGAACTTCACCTCAAAGGTGTGTTCCGGACGGCGCAGTTCAAATGGATAGCCGTTTTTCAGCCAGTTATCGGGCACTTCCACCTGGAAGCCATCCTTGATCTTCTGCTTGAACATACCATAACGATAACGGATTCCGCAGCCATAAGCGGGGTAACCCAGAGTCGCCAGGGATTCCATAAAGCATGCAGCCAGCCGCCCAAGGCCACCGTTTCCAAGCGCCGGATCCGGCTCCTCATCCTCGATGACATTGAGGTCGAAGCCAATCTCCTCCAGCGCTTCTTTTACTTCCTTGTAAGCAGTCAGATTAATAAGGTTGTTGCCAAGTGCACGCCCCATGAGGAATTCCATGGACATATAGTAG
>CAKSAI010000439.1 GCA_934434905.1 uncultured Lachnospiraceae bacterium
ATTGAAGGTAGCGGCAGAGGAGCGGTTCTATCCGTTCTGCCGATAGACAAACTCTAAGGATGTCAATAAAATGTTAAGATATAATAGAAACATGGAAAAAGATAAAATAAAATATTACTTCGGCATAGATGTTGGAGGAACGACAACTAAAATGGGGATCTTCCGGATGAATGGGGATCTCGTGGACAAATGGGAGATCGAGACCAGGACAGAAAACGGCGGGGAGGCAATTCTTCCGGACATTTCGGAGTCCATTTGCAATAAGCAGCGAGAGCATGGGATCACCCGCGAAGAGATTTTGGCTGTTGGAATAGGTGTGCCGGCGGCGGTTCATAGCGATGGTATTGTGGAGAATACTTCAAATCTCGGATGGGGATATAAGGAGGTAAAACGAGAGTTGGGAGAGCTTACCAACTTTCCGGTATATGTGGAAAACGATGCAAACCTGGCTGCATTGGGAGAAATGTGGAAGGGCGCAGGCCGCGGACACAGAAATCTGGTGATGGTGACGTTGGGAACAGGAGTCGGTGGTGGAATCATTGCGGATGGGCACATCATCACCGGAGTAAAGGGCGGCGCCGGCGAGATTGGAGAAATCTGCGTCGATCAGGAGACAGATGGAGATGATGTGGTTTGGAGGAATCTGGAGTATTATGCATCTGCAACAGGCATCGTTCGGCTTGCCAGGAGAAAGTTGGAGGAAACTACAGAGAAGACTGTCTTACATATGGAAAAGCTCACGGCAAAAGATGTGTTTGATGCAGTTAAAGTGAAAGACAGGGTGGCAGTTGATGTGGCGGAAACATTTGGATGTTATCTGGGCAAAGTGTTGTCAGACCTTGCAGTTATTCTGGCTCCGGAAGTTTTTGTGATTGGAGGAGGTGTATCCAAAGCGGGAGATGTTCTGCTGGAGTATATCCAAAGGGGATGCACCACAGAAAAAATAAGGCTTGTATTAGCAGAGCTGGGAAATGACGCAGGAATATATGGAGCAGCACAACTGGCGCTCCGGGAAACTGCAACAGATGATTAATTCTGAAAAAAAGGAGGATAGGAATGGGGAAGGAATACTTTTTAGAGAAAGCCCGACAAAACGAACCTGAGATTTATGAGAGAGAAATCTGCACTCCTCATTTCGGGGAGCCGATTCCGGATGCTTCCAAGTGGTTTCAGTACCATTTTGAAGAAAGGGAAGCGCCCAGGGGACTTGGCAGCGGGGATAGCTGTTATATGGATTTTGGTAATCATTATGTGGGTTATTTCTCTTTTAAAATGGATAGGGGAGCACATTATCCGGATGCGCCGGTGCGGGTGCGTATTAAGCTGGCAGAGAATTTGTATGAACTGGAGAGCGATTATGACAACTACGTGGGAGGACTCCAGCCCTCCTGGCTTCAGCAGGAGATAATTTGTATTGATGAACCCTCGGTGATAAGGCTTCCAAGAAGATATGCATTCCGCTATGTCAAGTTTACGGTGGAAACCACGTTGCATCCGCAGCCATTCGGGGAATTCAAGATAACAGCAGTGACCAGTGCGGATATCTCGGCCTGTAAACCGGTGGCCTGTGCCCCGGATCTTGCAGCCATTGATCGTGTCGGGGTTCATACGCTGGAGAATTGTATGCAGCGCTTTTTTGAGGACGGACCCAAGCGGGATCGGAGACTCTGGCTGGGAGACCTGAGGATACAGGCGCTTACCGGGTACTATACTTTTCACAATGTGGAACTGGTAAAGAAATGTATGTACCTGTTTGCTGCCTATACCGAGCCGGGGGAGAAGACACCAAGGGCAATATATGAGAATTCCTATGAGAGTCTGTGTGACAAATCCGTGTTGGATGATTACGCCCTGATGTTTGCGGTGTCATTGTGCGATTATTATGAACACACACAGGATGCGGCGCTGGTGGATGAACTGTTCGATATTGCAAACAGTCAGTTACATATCATATGTGAGGGAACGGAAGATGGGATTATAAAAGAACGGGATGGATTCTGGGCATTTATTGACTGGTGCGATGGACTGAAGAAGGTAACATCCATGCAGGGAGTGCTGTTATATGCTCTGGATAAAATGACATGGCTCTGTGAGCAGACAGGCCGCAGCAGGAAGGCAGAGGAATATACGGAAAAGGCGGAGGTATTCCGGCGGGCGGCACGAGAGAAACTGTATGACGAGGAAAAAGGACTTTTCGTGAACCGTCAGGATGACTTTCAGCTCTCACTCCACTCGCAGGTATGGATGGTACTTGGAGGTGTGGTGAAGGGTGAGGAAGCAAAAGAATTACTACAACGGATCTTGCTTAACACCGGGAAAAAGGATGCGGTAACTCCTTATATGCATCATTATACGGTAGAAGCTTTGATCCATGCGGGAATGATGAGGGAAGCATTACAATATATAAAGGAATACTGGGGCAAGATGGTGGAACTGGGTGCGGATACCTACTGGGAGGTGTTCGTGCCCGGCAACCTCTCCGTTTCGCCCTACGGTAATCCGGTCATGAACAGCTGCTGCCATGCATGGAGCTGTTCCGCAACTTATTTCATAAGAAGATATTTTACTAGGAGGAATGTATG
>CAKSAI010000440.1 GCA_934434905.1 uncultured Lachnospiraceae bacterium
GTCGCGCTCCACCAACTGAGCCACTCGCGCATGTGCTGTCCTGCTTTCGCCGAACGCACTACCTATATTACTATAAAAAAATATGCTTGTCAAGAAAAAAATAAAAAAAGTGCAAAAAAGAATATAGAAGTATAAATCTCCCCTTCTCCTCATACATTGAATCAAGTGATGATTTAGGAGGACTCCCGTTGAGTTCCAAGACGAAAATAGTGGTTCTTCATATGAAGGAATTAATTTATACGGCGATATTTGTGGTGCTGGGGATTTTGCTGATACTGCTCCTGATATTTATGTTTCTGCCGGATAAGAACAAGAAGAACGATGCGAAGGAGACGATGCAGTATGTTTCCGGAGTGTACAATTCATCCATCAAATTCAACGATAATGCCATCAACGTGGAAGTGGTGATCGATGATAACCGTATTACCTCCATATCGCTGGTAAACCTGGATGAGGCAGTGGCTACCATGTATCCGCTGATGCAGCCTGCTCTGGATAATCTAAGCCAGCAGATATATGAAAAGCAGTCATTGGAGCAAGTTACATACCCGGAGGAAAACCAGTATACCTCAACGGTGCTGTTGACCGCGATTCAGAAGGCACTGGAAAAGGCAGTAATTACCAAATAGAACATGAAAAGCCTGCCGCAGAAGCTTCTTTCCATAGCGGGAAAGCGGCTGTGTGGCAGGCTTTCACTCTGCAGACGTTAAAGGCTGTCTTTACCCTTCGGTGTTGGCATCACCGTCTGCAGTGTTGCCGTCAGCGTTGTCGCCTTCTGTGTCAGTGGAATCCTGATCTGTGCTGTCGTCTTGCGTATCGGTAGAATCCTGATCTGTGTTCTCATCCGTATCCTCTGCAGTCAATCCACTCAGATAATCGGTGATGGCAGACACCTTCACTTCCGTCTGGGTCGCGGCGGCCTTCTTCTCTGCACTGTCATAGACGGAGTAACCGATCCATCCAACGATGGCTGCGCATATGGCAATACCGAGAATCCGGCCTGCGATCCGCATGCGCTTTTCCTTCTTTAAGATGGCTTTACGGTTGGCTTTTTCCTGTTTGTATCTGTCTACTTTTTCCTGACTCATGCTATGTATCTCCTTTATCAAAATCATGAATATATATAGTATACACCATTTTTGTGAAAAATGGTTGAAAAATTTTAAAAAAATGAAAAAATTCTTCGGGTTTCATTTTTCTTGTGGTTATGGTATAATCGACTGAAATAACATCCCCACACATCAGGAGGAATAGAATGAGCATAGCAGACAGAATTTTTATTGATATGTGCCAGGACATTTTAGACAATGGCGTAAGCACTGAGGGCGAGAAGGTGCGTCCCCATTGGGAGGATGGCACCAGCGCCTACACCATCAAGAAATTCGGAGTGGTGAACCGATATGATCTGGCGAAGGAATTCCCGGCCATTACTCTTAGAAGAACGGCTATCAAGAGCTGTACCGACGAGATGCTGTGGATCTGGCAGCAGAAGTCTAATAACATCCACGATCTCCATAGTCATATCTGGGATTCCTGGGCGGACGCGGACGGTTCTATCGGCAAGGCATACGGTTATCAGCTTGGTGTGAAGCATCAGTATAAGGAAGGCATGATGGATCAGGTGGACCGGGTGATCTGGGATCTTAAGAACAACCCTTACAGCCGCCGGATCATGACGAATATCTATGTACACCAGGATCTGCATGAAATGAACCTGTATCCCTGTGCTTACAGCATGACCTTCAATGTCACTCAGAAAAAGGGACATGATAAACTGACGTTGAATGCCATTTTGAATCAGCGGTCTCAGGACGTGCTGGCGGCCAACAACTGGAACGTGTGCCAGTACGCGGTGCTGATGCACATGCTGGCGCAGGTCTGTGACATGGAGGTGGGCGAACTGGTGCATGTGATCGCGGATGCTCATATCTATGATCGGCATGTTCCAATTATCCGGGAACTGATCACACGGCCGACCTATGATGCTCCCAAGTTCTGGCTGAACCCGGAGGTCAAGGATTTCTATCAATTTACCAGGGATGATGTGCGCCTGGACGATTATGTGACAGGCCCGCAGGTGACAGGAATTCCGGTGGCAGTATAAGGAGGAAGACAATGAATTTAATTGCAGCAGTCGATAAGAATTGGGCCATTGGCCTGAAGAACAAGCTTCTGGTCCGCATCCCGGAGGATCAGCGCTTTTTCCGGGAGACCACAACCGGGAAGGTGGTGGTTATGGGACGGAAGACGCTGGAGAGCTTCCCCAACGGACTTCCGCTGAAAAACAGAACCAACATCGTGCTGACAAAGGATCGGGGCTACGACGCGAAAGGCGCCATTGTAGTGCATTCGCTGGAGGAGCTTTTGAAGAAGCTTGCAGAATACCCCAGCCAGGATGTCTATATTATCGGCGGTGAGAGCATTTATCGTCAGATGCTTCCATACTGCGATGTGGCTCATATTACCAAGATCGATTATGCCTACGAGGCGGATTCCTGGTTCCCCAATCTGGATGAGCTTTCTGAGTGGCAGATTGTTGCGGACAGTGAGGAGCAGACATATTTTAACCTGTAGTA
>CAKSAI010000441.1 GCA_934434905.1 uncultured Lachnospiraceae bacterium
GCACGCTTGTGATACTTCCTGCGAACTTACTTCCATCCGCCAATACTGCAATGCCGTTTGCAATCTTAACCTTAAGCGATGCAGTATCGTTGTCACTGCCGAGCGTATAGATCTGTCCGTCATCGGGCATACCTGCACAGCGCAGCGAATCCGAAACACAGGCGACCTTATCTGCACCCTTGCATTTCAAGATAAACCTTGCCATTTCGGCAGTAATATGTACATTATCCGCGATCATTTCACAGGTAAGATCATCCTTCCACAACCCATATTCGCGTAAACCGATCTGCCGCACTCCGGCCTTGGTTCCAAAGCCTGACATAGCACAGTAAATATGTGTCAAATGTCGAAGTCCTGCCTCTATCGCCGGAACAAACTCAGGATATGCACCATCGTCATGACCACCTGCAACCAGAATACCGTTCCCGGTGAGCGCTCTTGTCATACTTCCGTCCTTGTCAAGCTCAGGCGCTATGGTAACTGTTCTTACAATATCTCCGTTTTTCAGAATAAATGAATAGTCATCTTTTTTGGGATCAAGCAGATATTCCGGATTCTGTGCACCACAGCTCTTAAGGGACAGGAATGGTCCCTCAAGGTGAGCGCCCAGGACACGGGCATATCTTTGCGGCTGATGCATATAATGTCTTGTTTCATCAAGGAAACGCCCGATCTGTTCCCTCGACGCAGTAAGCGATGTTGTAAGAACATCCGTTGTACCGTTTTTCAGATGGTACTTAAGCACATTATCAAATGCATCGTCTGTGGCATCCATAAAATCAGAACAGTTACCGCCGTGCGTATGGATATCTATAAAACCTGCGCTTACATAATTCCCATTTGCGTCGTACCCGTCACGGTCCTCAAAATGACCTATATCTGAAATAATACCGTTTTCTATTCGTATATCCGTCGGCTCACTGATCGTATCTGCACCGATGATCCGGCAGTTTCTGATCATTGTCTTGTTATCCATGCACCTTCACCAGTTTTCCGCCGTCATGTCTTGACTCCTCCGCAGCAATTCCCATCAAATGACTTTCGACCGATTCCTTTAATGATGTACGATTCTCTTCATCACCGCTCAGCAAGGAATACAAATGCGCTACAAGCCTCGTGTCTCCACCGCCATGAGCATTGCCGCCCTCAGTCAGCGTTCCAAGCTCAATCACCTGTTTGTCCCCGCCATACGGTCTTATCTCCAGAGTATTGCTACGCTCGTCCAGCAGCAGTTCCCCGTAGGTTCCGAACAGATTGATTCTTCTGCCTGCTTCTTGTGCAAATACCATTTTAAGTACCGCCGTAACGCCGTTTGCAAACTGCATTTGTACAAGCTGATGATCCACAACTGTCGGATTTGTCTCAACACTGCAACGAAAAACACATTTTCCGAAATACGTTGTACGGATTCCCTCATAAAGATCTGCTTCGGTCGTCGGTTTTTTCAGCGATACCTTATTATACGGCCATGTGAATTCCGGACAGTTATCGCGCTTCCAGCCGTCAATATAGATACGCTGCGCACTATACGGACAGCTTCTCATATACGGACAATCAAGACATCGTTCAGTTGCCCCTTCGGGCGCATTCTCCTCTCGAAAAAAGCTCAACGCGCCTATCGACGATACCGTATCGCATTCTGCGCCGGCGTAATGCTGTACCAGATCAAGGTCATGGCTGCACTTTGCCAGGATGGTGGGATATGCCACATCGTTCCGGTCAGACTGGATACGGACATAGGCCTGTGCCTGATGCCAATACGCCACACGCTCCATCGCATCAATCGCGATCAAGTCGCCGATCACCCCACTTTTCAGTAATTCAGAAAGCTTCTCAAAGCCGGGACCGTAACGCAGTTCATGACATACTGCTACCCGTCTTTTTGTCTCTTTCTGCACCTTTAGCAACATATTCAGTTCTTCTCGTGAATCACTGACTGGTTTTTCTAACAGGATATCATATCCCATCTTCATGGCTCTGACGCACTGGCGCACGTGTTCTTTATCATAGGTTGCGATAACCATAACGTCTGCCCGTTTTTGGGCAAAGAAGCTTTCCTCGTCTCCAAAGAGCTGCTCTTCCTGCAGATTCAGGAGCTTCTTACACTTTTCAAGCTGTTCCGGATTGATATCGCAAACCGCCGTAATCTCATATCCGCCATGCCACTGCATCAACTGTCCGAACATACTTCCGCGCGAGCCTGTCCCCAAAATTGCCGCCGTAAATACTTTGTTCATGATTTTCACCTCTGCCTCTTTTTTTCAGGGCACAGATGCGAAAACAATACCGCTCCGGCTCTGAATAATTACATTTTATGGGCAGTTGTTTCGCAAAACAATGTATATTACAATCTTAAAATTGGACTTTTTTCTACTTTAGGGATTGTGTCTGTGCAAAATAAATCTGGCGGTATTCCCTTGGCGTCATTCCCGTCTTCTTCTTAAATATCCTGCAAAGATAGCCGCTGTCGTAATAGCCCATCTTTTCACTGATTTCCTCTAAGCTCATATTCTTATTTTGCAGATACATTTTTATATAATTGATCCGGTGCAATGTACGGTAC
>CAKSAI010000442.1 GCA_934434905.1 uncultured Lachnospiraceae bacterium
GCCATCCGCAATCTCTTAAAGTCCTACATTCAGCGGGGTAAGGTAGATGTATTCATCACCTACGAGGATTACACCGAGAATAAGCTGACCCTGCGCTACAACGAGGAGCTTGCTGCCGAGTATGTGAACTATATCGGGCAGATGGCTTCGCATTTTCAGTTGGAGAACGATCTGACAGCCTCCAGGCTGGCTCGTTATCCGGAGGTTTTCGTTATGGAAGAACAGACCGTGGACGAGAATCAGCTCTGGGAGCTTCTGGAGAGGGCGCTGACCGGAGCATGTGAGCAGTTTGTTGCTTCCCGTATCACCGAGGGCGAGCATCTGAGGGGTGATCTTCTGGAGAAGCTGGATGGCATGCTGCTTCGTGTTTCAGACATTGAGGAGCGGGCGCCGCAGATCCTTGCGGATTACCGGAGCAGGCTGAAGACCAAGGTGGAGGAGCTGCTTTCCGACACCAGGATGGACGAGGCGCGGCTGGCTACGGAGGTGACGATCTTCGCTGATAAGATCTGCACCGATGAGGAAGTGGTGCGGTTAAGGAGCCATATCCTCAGCACGAAGGAGGCCCTGAATCAGGGCGGCGGCATCGGGCGCAAGCTGGACTTTATTGCACAGGAGATGAACCGCGAGGCCAATACCATTCTCTCCAAGGCTAACGATCTTAGCGTATCCAATATTGCCATTGAACTGAAGACGGATATCGAGAAGGTCCGGGAACAAATACAGAATATTGAGTAGGTGTCAGGATGAATACAGGTAGAAAAGGAATTTTGATCGTGGTGTCCGGATTCTCCGGCGCAGGAAAAGGTACGATCATGAAGCGTCTGCTGGAGGAACACAGCGAGCAGTATGCCCTGTCCATCTCAGCGACTACAAGAAGCCCCAGAGTGGGAGAGGCTCACGGAAGAGAATATTTCTTTGTGCAGGAGACGGAATTTGAGCGCATGATCGCACAGGAAGAGCTTATCGAGTATGCCAGATATGTGAATCATTATTATGGCACGCCAAGACAATATGTGGAGGAACAGCGAAGGCAGGGGAAGGATGTGATCCTGGAGATTGAGATCCAGGGAGCCCTGAAGGTGAAGGAGAAGTTCCCGGATGCCTTGTTGCTGTTTGTGACACCGCCCTCCGCAATGCAGTTAAAGGAGCGTCTTTGCGGGCGCGGCACCGAGGATGCTGCTACCATACAGTCGCGGCTGCGGCGGGCTGTGGAGGAAGCGGAGGGAATAGAGTCCTACGATTACCTGGTCGTCAATGACCAGTTGGAGGATTGTGTGCGAGAAGTGCATGAGATCATACAGAGTGAGCACAGCCGCATATCCAGAAATGCTTCCATGATCCGCGAGATAAGACAGGATTTAGCGGGATTTGCGGAGAAATCCGCAGATATGCCGTAGATTATAGAAATCAATCAAGAGAATAAAAAGGAGACTAGAATATTATGATGCTGCATCCATCTTATACTGATTTGATGAAGGTTGTGAATAAGGACGTTGAGATCGGGGAGGAGCCGGTGGTAAACAGCCGTTACTCCATCGTGATCGCCACTGCGAAGCGGGCGAGACAGTTGATCGCCGGAGATGAGCCATTGGTCAAGGGCATGAAGGGAAAGAAGCCGTTTTCCATCGCTGTGGAGGAATTGTACCAGGGCAAGGTCAAGATTCTCGGTGAGGAGGATAAGGAAGCCGGTCAAGATGCCTGATAGAGGAGAAGATTTTATGAAGCTGCTTTTTGTCTCTCTTGGCTGTGACAAGAACCTGGTGGATACGGAATATATGCTGGGACTCTTGGGGAAGGAAGGCTTTTCCTTCACCGATGAGGCCGAAGAGGCGGATGTGATCGTAGTAAACACCTGTTGTTTTATCAACGATGCCAAGGAGGAGAGCATACAGACGATTCTGGAAATGGCGGAATACAAGGATGCCGGGAGCTGTAAAGCGCTTCTGGTAACCGGCTGTCTGGCCCAGCGTTACCAGGATGAGATCCAACAGGAGATTCCCCAGGTGGATGCTGTTCTGGGAACCAATTCCTACGAAGCCATCGCTACGGCTGTAAAGGAGGCTCTTTTAGGTCATCACTATGCATTGTACCAGCCCCTTGAAGGTCTTCCGGAGGTGACTGCGAGACGTTCCCTGACCACTGGCGGCCATTATGCACACTTAAAGATCGCAGAGGGGTGCGATAAGCATTGTACCTACTGTATCATCCCTAAGATTCGCGGGCGGTACCGCAGTGTTCCCATGGAGGAGCTGATCCGTCAGGCGACAGAACTGGCCGAGGCAGGTGTTAAGGAACTGATCCTTGTGGCACAGGAGACCACGCTCTACGGAGTGGATCTGTACGGCGAGAAGTCCTTGCACCGGCTGTTGGATGAACTCAATGAGATTCCGGGGATCATGTGGATTCGGATTCTGTACTGTTATCCGGAGGAAATCTATGAGGAACTGATACAGTCCATGAAGCGAAATGAAAAGGTCTGCCATTATCTTGATATGCCCATCCAGCATGTCAACAATGAGATCTTAAAACGCATGGGGCGCAAGACCAC
>CAKSAI010000443.1 GCA_934434905.1 uncultured Lachnospiraceae bacterium
TTTTTCAACTATCATGAGGGTATGTTTCCGGAACAGTTTCGTAACCGCTTTTCTAAAACGCATATGAATAATCAGTGACTTGACTCGGGTAGCATTACCCAAGTCAAGTCTGTTAAACGAATTCCCATACATTTGATTTTACTCACACAACTGCTTCTATCAACGTCTTGTCACCCAACGCTCTCTCGAAAACACCAATCTGCTTTTTCTTATTAAAATTAAAGCTGAGCATATAACCCTTCATTAAATGGTAATCCTCAAGATATCCCACAAGCTGATCCTCACCGCGTGTATTATACTCATTTCCACGCCAGATCTTCATCTCGATCACATATTGTTCCCCTCGATAATCCACAATCACATCGGTGCGTCCAAGGCTTCTGGTCTGTGCCTCAATATAATAATTCCCGGTGCCGTTGATGATCGGCCTTAGATACAGCAGGAAATATTTTCTGCCTTCATCCTCCACAAACGCGTCACTGCTGCCGCCATATAGGTCATGAAAATGCACGACAAATCGTTCCAATATCAGTCGCATATTCAGATGACCGTCCACAATGAACTGATTCTTGTCCAGCAAGGACGCTTTATATAGATCCAGTCCCTGCATTTCAGCCGAAGACAGGTACAGATTGTAAAGTCGCATCTCAAAGATACGGTTCGCAATCGCTACAGTTCCGTGCTGATTCTTAATAAATCCAAACATACTTGCCATGTCAATGGCCGATTCATCCGCATTGTACGCAATGCTTCTTCCGGCAAAAAGCAGAGAGCGCAACATAGTATTCAATTCCGGATAATCCTGCAATTTTCCCATCAATGAATCAAACAATGTATTTTTTTCATTGAGCAGAAGCTTTATAGCCGCCTGAAAGCCTTCCCCCGTCCATGCACTGCTCTTGTCCGGAAATTCCGGGCTGCCGGCGATCTGTTCATCCATCAGCTTACACAATCTGGATACAAGGAACGGATAACCGGAAGTATAATTGTAAAGCAAGCCGGATATTTTCCGAATATCCATTCCTGTATGATAGTCATTCTCATACTGCTCCAGCATTCCAGCGATATCCTCAGCAGAAAAGCTCATATCAACAAGGAAATCAGCCGCAATATTCCAAGGACTATTCACCTTATGCTCTTCATCCGGCCGTATCTTCCGCTTAATATTGCGAATATCGTAAAGACCTGCAAGGATTACCGACTGAAAAACGGCTATCTTTCTTCTTCTCAAATAATAGGCGCGAAGCTGTGCAAGAAAATCAATGAATACCTGATTATTGGAGGCCGAATCTACCTCATCAATAATCAGAACCACCTTTTTTTCTGATTTTGCACATAGTTCCTGTAGTAACATAAATAACGTGGAAAGTGTGACCTCCCTATGCGTTTCTGCTGCATAGGATTCCATCTTATCCTTTACATTGTTCGGTACACTTTCAGCACAGCTCAGCAATTCCCTTGAAAATGCTGAAACAAAGCTTTGCTCAGAGGCAAAATCAGCATAGCTGATCGTCTGGAAATCCAGACTGATGACGTTATATTTTTCCTTCAAAAAATCAGCGAGAGCCGTTAAAATCGTTGTCTTTCCATACTGCCTGGCTCTGTTGATGGTAAAATAATCCCCGGCATCTATCATAGCGGTAATTTGCTCTAAACGACTGGACAAATCAACCATATAGTGAAGCTCCGGGTCGCAATAACCAGTGCTATTGAAAGTTCTCTTCATAACGTTCATCAGCCCCTCCTCTTTTTTGAACTATTTTTTAAATCCTTTTATTATTTCACCGGCGGAACCAGCTTCTCCTGGCCGCCCATGTAGGGACGCAGCGCAACCGGAATATTCACGGTGCCGTCTTCGTTCAGATTATTCTCCAGGAACGCGATGAGCATCCGGGGCGGCGCTACCACCGTATTATTTAAGGTATGAGCAAAATACTTTCCATCCTTTCCGTTCACACGAATCCGCAGACGACGCGCCTGGGCATCTCCCAGATTGGAGCAGCTTCCCACCTCAAAGTATTTCTGCTGTCTTGGGGACCACGCTTCCACATCCACAGACTTCACCTTCAGATCTGCCAGATCGCCGGAGCAGCACTCCAGTGTACGCACCGGAATATCCATGGAACGGAACAGATCTACGGTATTCTGCCACAGCTTATCAAACCACATGGGAGATTCCTCCGGCTTGCAGACCACGATCATCTCCTGCTTCTCAAACTGGTGAATTCTGTAAACACCGCGCTCCTCAATGCCATGAGCGCCCTTTTCCTTTCGGAAACAGGGTGAATAGCTGGTCAACGTCTTGGGCAGCTCTTCCTCCTGCAATATATTATCAATGAATTTACCGATCATGGAATGCTCACTGGTACCGATGAGGTACAGATCTTCGCCTTCGATCTTATACATCATGGCATCCATCTCTGCGAAGCTCATCACGCCGGTCACCACATCACTGCGGATCATGAAGGGCGGCACACAGTAGGTAAATCCCCGGTTGATCATGAAGTCTCTTGCAT
>CAKSAI010000444.1 GCA_934434905.1 uncultured Lachnospiraceae bacterium
GGTCTAATCTGCGTTAAAAACAACGTTTATCGTCTTTTTCACAAGGTTAGAAAATAGAGAGGTAGTCGTATGGCATTGAACAACAAAGTAAAGATTTTTGTTTCTCACCGAATTGACTTGGATAGTGTTACTGTCAAAAATAATGTGTACTACCCGGTTCGCTGCGGTGCATGCTTTGATTCGAACTATACCGGAGAAATAGCCGGTGACAACACAGGAGAAAATATTTCTCAATTCCGAATGAAATTGGGAGAATTCACTGTCCAATATTGGGCGTGGAAAAATATTGAGGCAGATTATTATGGTCTGTGCCATTACAGAAGATATCTGTCTTTTGCAGATAAACGGTATCCGACAGATGAAAAACAACAAGTTATAGAAACGTTTCTGGACGAACATACCATCGGGAAATACCGTCTGAATAATCCGGAATATATCACGGAGTTTGTCAGCAAATATGATGCGGTTGTAGGTGAATATGCCCAAATAGGCGGTATGTATACACCGAGAGGTCCGCAAAAAACAGTCTATGAGCATTTCTGTGCCTACGATGGATACTTGATTAACAAAGAGGATATTGACCTGTTTTTAGACACAGTTGATGAATTGTATCCGAAAATTGGAAAATATGCGCGGGAGTATTTTGCCGGAAATCGCTTCCGTGGCTATAACTGCTTTGTACTGAAAAGAGACCTGTTTTTCCAGTTGTGCGAAATGGAAACAGAGATAATGCAGGCCATTCAGAAATCTGGAAAAATCAACTTTGATTACAGAACAAGCCTTCAGTCCAGGACCTATGGCTTTTTTACAGAATGGATCTATGGATGCTTCATTTACTATCTTGAAAAGGCCACAGACAGAAAAATTAAGACTGTACAGCTTGTGTTTTTCGAGAATACGGAAAAACCGATATATCCTTCTCCCCTGAGCGGACGTGTTCCGGTGGCCTATTTGGTCAATCGGTATTTGATGCCTGCTGCGATGGTTTCGATTCAGAGCTTGCTGGAACATAAAAAGAGCAGCACTCAATATGATGTTATTCTGCTTCATTATGAACTGACGGCAGATGAGCAGCGGGAGATAGTTGCAAATTTTCAAGATGAGCAGGACATCAGCATACGATGCCTCGATATCAAAAAGAATTTACCAAGTGCTTCAAATGGCCTTCGCTGGGATCAAACGTTGAATGCACCCAGTGCAGTTTTATTCCTGCCATGGCTTCTGCCGGAATATGAGCGGGTCATTTTTCTTCATACAGACGTTTTTGCCAAGACGGATTTGTACGAACTGAACAAAATGGACTTTGGGGCCAATTGGGTCATTGCTCCGCTGGACTTTACCAGCATTTCCGAAAACAATGCGGACAGGGATATACTGGAAATCCGTAAACATAAGCTTGCTATGGAAAATCCGTATCAGTATTTCAGCACTTCTATTATGGCCATGAATCTGATGGAATTGCGGAAAAAAAATCTGTTTGACCAGATGATGCGCTATGGGCGGGAAACGAATCCCAGTCGCGATATAATGAATCGAATCTGCTCAGGAAAGGTCAAAATTCTTGATGCAGCATGGAATGTTTGCCCGCCTGCGAATGGTCAAGTAAAGTGGATGCTTGATTTCTTGCCCGCATTTTATTCAGCGCAATGTGTAGCGGCTCAAAAGGCACCCAAGATCATCCATTATCAAGGGTACCCAAAGCCGTGGCAGATGCCATTTCGCGAAGAGACATCTGACTTTTGGCTGTTGGCAAGAAATACGATCTTCTATGAGAGATTGCTTGCGCACAGTATTGCATCCGTATGTGCTCCGTCATCGAATGCGTATCCTGCAGCAGGTCGTTCATTCCCGAGACGTGTTGCTGACCGACTCCTTCCACTGGGCACGAGGCGAAGAGAATTTGCAAAGAAAATCATTCCAAGAGGTTCTCATAGATGGAATATCTTAAAAAGTATTTACCATTTCTTCAGAAAGTGTGGTAGAGCATGAAAGTTGTTATTTTGGCAGGTGGCTTCGGGACCCGGATTTCCGAAGAGAGCCAGTTCAAGCCCAAGCCCATGATCGAGATCGGCGGAATTCCCATCCTGGTGCATATTATGAAAACCTACAGCGCCTATGGCTTCAATGAATTCATTATTTGCGCCGGCTACAAGCAGCACGTGATCAAGGAGTATTTCGCGGACTATTTCCTCCACACCTCCGACATCACCTTCGATTTAACCAATGGGAAAAATGAGATGACCATCCACCGCACCCATTCCGACCCCTGGAAGGTAACAGTTGTGGACACCGGACTGAACACCATGACCGGCGGTCGGGTCAAGCGCATTCGGGAATTTGTGGGAAATGAGCCGTTTATGCTGACCTATGGAGATGCTGTCGGTGATGTCAATATTAGAGAACTTCTAAAATGGCATAAAGAACATGGCAAAATTGGTACCGTATCCGTATATAACTTTGGCCAGAGTAAAGGCGTCCTTGAAG
>CAKSAI010000445.1 GCA_934434905.1 uncultured Lachnospiraceae bacterium
CGTTCATCCTGATCGGGGCGACATTGGTTTCATTCTCATTCTGTGTTTCAAACGGAACATGTACAAAAATCAGCACCGCATAATTTTGCTCTTTTGCAATGGCAAGATCAGCCGTTAATAAGTCTGCCTGCTCCTGTGTAAAGCTCTTCCTTCCATTATCCATCTGGATCAGCATCACTTTGTTCTTCAACACTTTGGAGAGATAAGCTGCATTATGCGGCCATTCATTATAGACCCATTTCAAACGTACATCATCACTATAGACTTCGGCAACATCTCCCTGCATTCTTTGTACATGTTCATGGTTTCCCAGTGTCAGCATGGCATCCGGGAATTTATCACAAACTTCTTTATTCATCAGCTCAATGGCGCCCCGGGAGAGATAGTCCAGGATATCTCCCGTAACCACTAACTGATCTGCAGTACGTGCATACTCCAGCACATTTCGTACGGGAAATGCATGGGATGCGTTTGCTCCCCATTTTCTGTTTGTTACCGTTCCTTTTTGTGTACCTGTGCCAAACAAAGTCGGATTCGCTTCTTCTCTGTCTCTCGCGTTCACATAATTGTAATGCAGATCGGATAACTGTATGATTTCAACCAAGTCACCGTCATTTTTTCCGGAGTCGATCTCGACCTCCCGTACCATGATCCCATTCTCACCCAGTCGATATATCCATGTGTTTTTATCTGCACTGGTACCCACAACATCTGTTTTTGTAAGACTGTTCCAATAAGCTGCCTTCGCAGTGTTTACCGTGCTTACGATCTGATTCAGCACCGTTTGTTCGGCTTCTGTCAATCCTTCCCGTTTCAGTTGTTCTTTTGCCGTTGCATATAAATTCGCAGAAGCGTAATCTGTATAGAGCACTTTATCTATCCCGTTATAATCTGTATACCTGATATAACCCTTTACCGTATATTGCCGATCATAATTCTCTGCATCTATATCCGTCACACAGAGGGTATAGTAGATGCGATCCAACAGGGTCTTGTAAGTATTATCTGCCGGCACAATACATGCCTGATACTCCGTGTTGTCATAATTGTATCTACCATCCAGAGTAAGATCTTCCCATATCTCTGTGGAATCTTCCGCATCCAGAATTGCAGACGGCAATACAACCGTACCATATTCACCCGCACCCGGAAGTTCCCTGGCTAAACGATCGCTTTTTTCTACGATATAACGCAAGCCAATCGTACCGTTGGTGCGGACCTCCACGTCACGAACCGCAAAGTCTCCGTCTGCTGCAAGCACGCAATCAATGTATTGTGCATACAGGGTAGTACCGGTATGGAATACTCCGTTTGCCTGTGGTGCATTTCCATCTCCGTCTGCCCAGCCAACGAAGAGCATACCCGTCTTCTCTTCATGAAATGCCGTTGCCAGGTCATAAGCATAATTATCCTTCAGAAAAGTAAGCACGGTGCCTGTATTGGCATATCCGCCATCCTCCGATAATCCCGGCCGCATGATATTCATATCAAAATCTTCCAGTGTAAGTGTATAGCGAAGACCTCCATCATTTACTTCCCATACTTTATTTCCGGCAGACGGCTTTACAGCACTATGGGTATAGCCTGTCAGATCGTTTGTTACACTTTCGGGAACCAGCAAATTGCTCTTTTGGGTATCGTCACTCTTATAGAGTGTCATATTTGCAAAATAGAATTCTGCGCTCTGGCTTGCCGGTATATGGAAGAAGACGCTTCCGGTTCCGGTTGCCTCTGTCCATGTAAATGTATAAGTGGCGGTTCCACGCCCTGCAACCTCCTGCACCTCGCCTGTTGTAAAGCCGCCTGCTTCACCCGCATTCACATCACTGCTATAAAGCACAGCGGATGCAAGAAGAGCCGGATTCGTTCCATATAAAGCTTGGCTTAATACCTTGAGATACATACCGGAGGTAAGGTTAAATCCACCCTGCACCATACTGTAATCAAAAGATACCGTATACATCTGCCCCTGCTCGAGATTCACATCCTGTCCCACAAACCCACGGTTATTATTGTTATGTAAATAATGGATCATATACTTATCTCTTACCTCACCTGAATAGAACAGGTCTGCATCATACTCTTCAATGGTAGCTGTAAAGCGTTCGCCGTTGACATTTTCGTCGTTACAAACCCATGTGGTAGCATCCTTCTCCGGCCATGCGCCTGTATGTAACCAGCCATTGAAGTTTCCTGTCTCGTCGATGGATTTCAGAAGGTTCGTTTTTGTCGCATCCGCACTTTTATACAAGGTTACATCCGCCAGATAGAATTTTGCGCTTAGATTTGCCGGCACATGGAAAAACACGCTTCCCGTTCCGCTCTCTCCTGTCCATGTAAAGGTATAGGTTGCAATCCCTTTTGCAGTGTCCCCCTCTAATTTCTCAGTTGCAAATCCTTTTTCGCTTCCGGCCTGCACTGTACTGCTATAGAGATAACCGTCATTTACAGAAAGGATAGAACCTTTCAGTCCTTTTCCCAG
>CAKSAI010000446.1 GCA_934434905.1 uncultured Lachnospiraceae bacterium
AAAACATCTTCAATTATGTACAAAAGATGATTGCCGACGGTGTACCGATTCACGGAGTCGGATTTCAGGATCATTTATTTATGGATACCTCGCTTGAGTCTGTTGAGGAAACCCTAAAGCTTTTCAGCACGATTCCGGATTTCAAGATTTATATTACTGAGCTGGATCTGAATGTATATAATTTTGAGGACTACACCAGCAGATTCCCGGACTATATGAAAGAAGAAGTATTAGAGATGGCGGCAAGAAAATATGCGTCTCTGTTTGACATTTACAGAAAATATGCGGATCATGTTGAAACGGTGGGATTCTGGAATGTATGCGATGCCAGACAGTGGCTGGATGAATATTTTGTTCCGGGAAGACGTCACTATGCACTGCCGTTTGACTCAAAGGGTGAGCCGAGAAAGTCGTTCTGGGGCATTGTGGATTTAGAGAAAAAACTTCCAAGATGGGAGGGAGGATCAAAGCCTCCGAAGATCAGAAACAACAATTTTACCGTTGATGAAAACGGTATTTTAACCGTCTGCGGAGAAGATCCTTTTACAGGACATGGAACGGTCAAAGCAGAATTGTACAGTAATTTCGGGAAAAAGGAACTATGCCATTCTGAAACAAAATGTGTTCTTCGGGATTATGAATTTACTTTTCCAATGGATGCAGCCTATGACGGAACAACCTCTCCGGATTACATTTTGGAAATAACCTTAAATGACGGAACGGTGAGACGGGATTGCTTTACATATGCTACTAAAAAGCAGAAAGAGCAATACTACACAATTACAGATGAATTTTACGATTTTGATAAGGTATACCGGGCAGAATTTTGCGATATTAAAAAGGGACAGAAAAACTATGTGATTCCGAAATGGTTCTGGGGAAACGGTACATTCGGACCTGCAAAAATTGTTTATCATATCCCGGAGGAGTTTTGCCTCGAACAGCTGCAAATTGACGCAAAAACAAAGGATTCCAAGGTGTATCATGTGTATGCGTCCTGCGATGATGTGAATTATGAGCCAATTAGGATGGACTGGCAGTTTTCTGAGGATGGAACAACATGCGGAACCTGCAATAATCAGGATATACGTTTTATCATGATTGATTTATCAAAAGATTTTTCAACCTATTGGCGTGCATACGAAGCCGAACTGTACAGAGTAATGATTAAGACAAAGAGAAAGAAATAAATTAGGTGCTATGATACAATATACTACAAAAACATATTCGATCAGGCTGGATGAGAAAAAGGGGCATATTTCATATTTAAAAATGTGTCAGAAAGAATGTATCAGGGATACTTTGCTGCCGCTTTTTCAGATTCAGATGAGAGATGAAAAGGGACAGATACATAGAGTGAATACCTACGACGGTAAGCTTGTTTCAAAGGAAGAAAACGGGAACAGGTACACGCTCATCTATCGTGGATTTGAACCGTATCAGCTTGAGGTGATCGTGTATCTTGAAATGGGGACAGAAAAAATCACATGGCGGATTGGGGTTTGTAATTGCCCGGAGCAATATTGCCTGGAATGGATTGATTTTCCGCAGACTGCTGTTTGCAACAACTTAAAATCTGCCGG
This sequence comes from uncultured Lachnospiraceae bacterium, assembly GCA_934434905.1. Classification (GTDB taxonomy): domain Bacteria; phylum Bacillota; class Clostridia; order Lachnospirales; family Lachnospiraceae; genus 14-2. The sequence continues at coordinate 1,584 of CAKSAI010000446.1, forward strand.
AGGAGAAAGCCAGATCCTTTGGGGGTACAATGAGGGAATCATTGTTGAGGATATACAGTTAAGAGAGAGCCTGGATGAATTTGCATACAAAGAGCCTGCTTATCCGAGCGAGGGGTTGATGGGCATGTATCCTGCGGTAGTGGAACTGCAATTTATGGCATATTATGATCCTGCCGGCGGTCTGTATTTGGGAACACATGACGCAGACGGGTATTTAAAAGGAATTGATTTTCACTCCGAGGGAAATGGAATTAAATTTAAGTTTAGGCATTTCTGCGGCTGCGGCTTTGGATGCTGCTTTCCATCAGTAGAACACCGTCCTCTCCTCCAGCGCGTGCTGCACCCGGGTCACGATAAAGATAATGAGAAACAGGAGGATCGCCTGAACGCAGGCCGTCTCATACCGGCCATTGAGCAGTGCGTTTTTATACATGCTGTAGATCAGGGTGTTGGTCGCGTTGTTGGGGCCGCCCTCGGTGAGCAGCTTGATCTGGCCGAAGGCCTTGAAGGCGTTGGAGATGTTCAGGAACACCACGAAGAAGATCTGGGGCGAGGCCACGGGGATCAGCACGCTGAAGGCCCGGCGCACCGGTCCGGCGCCGTCAAGCCTGGCACTCTCCAGAAGGTCCTCCGGCACATTGCGGAAGCCCACCAGCAGGAAAATATAGCTGGCGCCAATGCTGAGCCACACCGTGACAAAGGCCACAGCCAACAGCGCCCACTTGGGGTCGCGCAGCCAGGCGATGTCGGTGCCCAGCAGCTGATTGATCAGGCCGCCGTCCTTCCGCATCAGGAAGATGAAGATGGAGGCCGCCGGGGCGGACGCCACCGCCATGGGCAGGGAGTACATGACCTCATACAGGCGGCTGCCCTTCTCCCTGCTGGCACTGGTCATCGTT
>CAKSAI010000447.1 GCA_934434905.1 uncultured Lachnospiraceae bacterium
AAATCTGATTTTCAAATATTTCCCGGATCTCCCGGTTGGGGATTGTCAGCGTAACCTTTCTTCCCTGCGGCTTCCCACGCTGGGTCAGATACCCTGTGGTAAACAGTATACTCCACAGATTGTCAATGGAAGCATACAACTCCTTGTAGGTCAATTCCTGCCGTACTGCTTTCTCGACAGTATTTCCCTCCATCAGCTGTTCGATTTCCCGCTTCGTCATTCCTTTTGCCATCTCGATAAAGTGACGAATAATGTCATTTCCGCTGGTATTGGACCAGTAATTCCCCGGGTATTCTTCCGGGTTGGCACGAAGCTTATCGCAGTAGCAGATCACGTCCCAGGGACAGTACACATCCACATTTCCAAAATGATAGCCATCGTACCATTCTTTTATCGTGTCATAAAAATCAGACAGGTCATAGTAATCCAGAAGTCCTCTCACTTCCTGATCCGTAAAACCAAAATACTCATCAAACTGCACATCCAGGATCGTTAAGACTCTCAGGTTATTCAGTCCTGTGAAAATGCTCTCCTTTGACACTCGAAGACACCCGGTCAGGACAGCGAACTGCAGACTGTCATTTGTCTTTAAGGCCTGACCAAAAAGATTGCGGATAAGGCTCACCATTTCCTCATAGTATCCTGCCTGCATGGCCTTATCCAGCGGGACATCGTACTCATCGATCAGAATGATCACTTTTTGTCCGTAATGCTTGTGCAGCAATATGGAGAGATTCTTTAGACTCTCCATTAACACGGAGTCCGCCATATCATATGTTTCACATCCGGTGCGGTCAACCGATATGATCTGCTGGTACAGCATTTTCTCACTTTCATTCAACCTGCCGCTTTCCTGCAGAAATCCGAATCTCAATGCCTCATTTCCTATGATTGCACTCATCATGGCACGTGCTGTTGAAAAGCTGGTTGCGCTCACCCCTTTCAGACTGATGGAAATGACCGGAAACTTCCCCATATATTCCTCACATAAGACTGTCTCCCTGGAGATCTCCAGTCCATCAAACAGCGTACTGTCACAGCCAATCTCAAAAAAGTTCTTCAGCATGCTCATATTCAGAGACTTGCCAAATCTTCTTGGACGGGTAAAGAGATTCACTTTTCCCCAATTTTGCATCAATTCTCTAATAAGCCCTGTTTTATCAACATAATAGAAGCCTTGTGTCCGAATCTCCTCAAAATTTTCAATTCCAATTGGAAGCTTCTTCTTCATTTCCATTCTTGCAGCGCACTCCTTTCCCTGCCAGGATATGGTCCTGTAATCAATAAGTCTATTACAGGAACCCCTTCGGGAACCCTGTAATCAATAAGTCTATTATACTGTATGTTTCATTATTTGTACACCGAATTTTTCATGTGATACCAAGATGAAAAAGCCCTGCCGAAGCAGGGCAAATATTTGTTTTCCAGCCAGTTAATAGCCGCTTGCCGCGGAGTGGACGTTACTCCGGCTTATCTTCTAACTCTAACGGATAATCCCCAAGATGCTCTACCTTGTATCCGTTTGCCTTATACTCGTTGTAATCAAACGCCTCCAGTTCATCGATTGCAAGCTTATGGAACTCGTAGAAATTGTGCCACCACGTCTGGTCGCTGCCAAGCTCTGCCGCAAGGTAGGCATCCGCAATATCACATCCCATGGCGGGAGCTACATAGAATGCGCCCATGGCAAGCACGTTTACTCCGTTTCCGGTAATTGCCCTTCGCGCAGCGGGTACACTCTCAACAACGCCTGCATGAACATGGGGGCATTTGCTGGCTGCAATATGGATTCCCATTCCCGTGCCGCAGAAAAGAAGCGCCCGTTCAAAGTTTCCTTCCGAGATCTGTGCTCCCACGCGAAGCCCGACACGATGAAACATGTTCTCCGTATCATCCGGGTCACTGTCCTTCGTCACACCAAGATCGGTGATCTTCCATCCCTTTTTCCTAAGATGCTCACATACCGCTTCCTTCAAGGGATACCCTGCGAAATCTGCACCTACTACCAAATACTTTTCTTTTACTGTTTTCATAACTTTTTCCTTCCTTTCATTATGATTGTGACAGCTCATCCTGCGCTGTTATTTAATATGTGATAATAATATATCGGGATCGCACTCCATCCATGGCACAAACTGCCCGCCCCGTCAAAATCGCTTTCCCCGCTTAATGTCTCCCAGAACGAAGTGGCACCTTCCTCCAACATATGACCGTAGACTTTGTCGATTTCATTCAAGATAAAGTCTGCATACTTTTCAGGATTCACCATTAGCAATGCGTCATATCGGAAGATATTCATGCTCAAGGTGTTGGGTATCCACTCCGCATTTCCCGCTGCAACCTTTTCTGCAACCTCTTCCAAATGCTCTGTGGGACAGGCTCCGCAAAGTATGCAAAGCGCATTCGCCAGTTGGCTGTATGTATCGCGCCCGGAATACGTCTTAAATGCTCCGGCCTCTTCCCGGTAGAACAGCTTATA
>CAKSAI010000448.1 GCA_934434905.1 uncultured Lachnospiraceae bacterium
CGTTACCAATGAGTCTCTGCTGATGAACCAATGCAGCACCTCCAGAAATCTGGAACTTTTAGCCTGCGGTATCAACGATCTTCGCAATACTCCATATACCTTCCGCTGCATACGCGACGCCGGTACATGCAAAAACTACATGCTGCAAATCCTGGTAGCCGGTCAAGGCTTCCACACCATCAATGGCAAAACACAAACACTCACAGCTGGTCACTGCATCCTTTATAATCCGGGAGATGCACAGCACATCATCCATTACGGACCGGACAATCCCATATTCATCTGGATGCATTTCTCCGGCTGCGGAGCTTCTAAGCTGGTGGAGGATCTGCACCTTGGCGGAATCCATAGCCTAAGCAGCACCTCCGGCTTAAGGACGCTTCTGCTTCGGCTTACCAGAGAGCAGCGCTCCTTACAGCCCAACAATGATTATCTCTGTGAGAGCTATCTGCTCGAATATCTTGTCACCCTGTCCCGCCGCTTTAAGGAGAACACTGCCTCGGTCAACTACACGGACAAGATTGCTCCGGCGATCAACCATATGATATACGAGTATGCCTCCCCGGAATTAAGCAACAGTGACTACGCCAAAATGTGTTACTTAAGTGTTTCCCGATTCTCACATCTCTTCAAGGAACTTACCGGTACCACACCCAAGAATTATGTTGAACAGCGTCGCATGGAGGCTGCCAGGGAACTGCTTTCTTCCACCGAGCTGTCCATATCAGAAATCGCCCTTGCTGTGGGATATCAGGATCCGTTCTACTTCAGCCGTGTATTTAAGAAGAATGTTGGAATACCTCCCACGGCCTTTCGAAAATAGGATTTTACCTATCCCTTCGCTGTCCTCTTTCTTATCCATGTGATCAGAATGACTGCCGTTGCTATCACCGCAGCTGCTATCGCTGCCAGAAGCACAACTGACATGATTCCACTGGCCTGCGCTTTTTCACCCGATACCGTGGCCGGGAATACCTCATAGGTGCTGTCCTGCATCTCTCTTTGGGTATTCTGGATGCTCTTTCCAATCGGCTGCTGATCCGGATGTTTCTCAACCGTTTTCGGTGGACGAACGGCCGCACCATAAGATTTCTTTTGAGATAACTTTGCCTCCGGGGTAGTCAGCACCTCGCCAAGATATGGCCCTGTACCTTCCTTCTCTGTCCAGACCTTGATATTCCTTACCTTCACACCTGTGTCAAAGGACCAGGCTATTCCGGGACTGCTCTCTCCAGCCTTTTTATATCTCTCATCAATAAGCTTTTCTCCATCCACCCAGATGGTAACATGATCCGGCGTAGAATGAATCGTTACGCGTACGCCGTAAGGAAACTTCCGAATAGGTCTGTCCACCCATTCACCATCAGTTCCCACTGACAGATATCCTGTACTGTTTACCTGGAACACGCCATTCGGGTTGCGGTACATTACGTTGACTGCCTGATCACCCGCCACCAGAAAGCTCATATAATAATCAGCCTTCGCGGATAATCCGGCATCAAAATAAGAATTTGTCAGCGGCTCCACCGTCAACTCCTGACCATTCCAGCTTCCATTGCCATAATCCGCAACCGGATGGAGCACATGGACATCCGGCTGATATATCGGCTCATCGCTGTAAGCATCTTCTCTGGTCCAGAGACATATATCCGTTACCGTCACTTCTTTGTTGAATGACCAGGCAATCCCGGGCTGAGCCGTTCCGCCCCTGTCATAAGCAGCATCCACCAGCTTCTCTCCATCCACCCAGATTTGAATATGATTCGGTGTAGAATACCATGTCACTCTGGCTCCGAAAGCCAGGGAATATATCTCCTTATTCACCCATGCCACATCTGTACATTGGTATCCGTTATCCTGTATGGTAAAAATTCCCTGTTTTGCTGACACTCCGTCACGATACAACAAGTTAACGGCTCCCGCAGTCTTCACCTTCATGGTCATATAGTAGGAGGCATTATAGGGCAGTTCACTCAGCAGGATACTCTGCCTCTCTTGCGGAATCGTAAGTATACCATCGGCATAGGTTCCGCCGGCTGCGTGATCGATATCATATCTGCGATCGGTCTTCTCATTATAAATCGGTTCATCCGTATCTAAAACCGTCTGTGACCATATCTTGATATCACTGACCGTTACGTTATTGTCATAGGACCACTGAATACCGGGCAGGGCATTGCCTCCGGCTGTATGAGCCACATCATAGATCTTATACCCTCCAAGCCACACCTGTAGCTTGTCTTTGGACGAGCGAATGGTTATGTACACTCCCTGCTGCATATCAAGGGATCTGTTCACCCATCCGGTATCTTCTCCGGACGTAAGCTGATATCCGGATTGATTCATGACGAAAAGGGCATTCTTGCCGCGGTAACGGATGTTCACGGATTTACTCCCGCTGCCTTCCGCCTTAACCTTCATAGAAATGCAGTAATCCGCATGATAAGGCAGATCTGTAACAAAGACAGATG
>CAKSAI010000449.1 GCA_934434905.1 uncultured Lachnospiraceae bacterium
CCAAAGAAATCACCAAGGCGGAGACCATAACGGCAAAGCTGAAGGAGAATTCACAGAAAGACCCTGCGAAGACCGGCGACAGCAACAGCCTTGTGCTGTGGATCGCGCTGCTCTTTGTCAGCGGCAGCGTTATGACCGGCGTTATGGTTGTAAGTAAAAAGAAAAAGCGTTTTGTAAGATAACGGACAGGCGGGACAGTCAATCTCTATGGCTGTCCCGTTTTTTCCAAGTTTTCGCAGTCGATTATTGATTTCGTCATAATTCTATGGTATACTAATTGTAAACGAACGGTCGGTTTACGCAGGAGGAATGCAAAATGAAGAAACGAATACTCAGTATCATGCTAACACTATGTATGATGTTTTGCCTTGTGCCTACAGGCGTATTTGCGGAGGGTGAGGCAGCCGAAAATGTCGACATCACCGGCAGCGGCACGGCAGAGGACCCCTATCTCATTTATAGTGCGGAGGGGCTGAAAGCCTTCCGCGATAAGGCAAACGGCGGAGAGCGAAATGCATTCGCCACACTGATGGAGGATATCACTTTAAACGACGGCACGTTTGATGCGGACGGAAACTATACCGCCGCAGACGGCAGTGCATCCGAACCGGAAAAATGGACTCCGATCGGAACGGATAATAACCAATACAGAGGCACATTTGACGGAAACGGCAAAACCATCAAAGGACTGTATGTCAATACCGAAGGTGATGAACCCGTTGGGTTGTTCGGATCTACAGGAGGCCCGAAAATTAAAAATCTGACGGTGAACGGCAGCGTCACCGGAAGGTGCTGGGTTGGCGGTATTTTGGGATTTTCCACCGGCGGTGTGATCGAAAACTGCACAAACAACGCGTCAGTTACAGTTGCGGATGTTGATAATGATCCCTACGCCTTTGTCTCTGTCGGCGGTATTGCAGGAGTGTGCACCTCGGAATTGATCGGCTGCAGCAACACGGGTAAGGTGACAGCCAAGAACATTGCCCAAGGCGCAAATGTCGGCGGTCTTGCCGGCTGGCAGATGCACCCAGGTGTGCCTTCGACCTACGACTGCTATAATACAGGCGATGTCAGCGGTGAGGCAGGCACACTGTATCTCGGCGGCATTGTGGGCGCTATTACCATGGGCACAACGTCCAACTGTTACACCACGGGAAGACTTGACAGCACCGGCAGTACGACTGTATATCTGGGAGGTATTGTTGGGTTAAACGCCAGTCTGTACACTCTGAAGAACAGTTATTACCTTGAAGGCACGGCAGAAAATGCAGTCGGCAAGGAAGAGACGGGTGATATGGATGCGGATACTGTAAAATCAATGCCCAAAGAAGCATTTGCGGACGGAACGATACTTGACCTCATGATAAACGGTCGGGAGGACGGTACGCACCCCTGGGGCGGCGCATGCGGATATGTGGAAAGCGCCGGTATGGTTCTGCCGATACTGAAGAGGGAGAGAGATATTTACGGTCACTCACACTGTATCTGCAGCGGTTCGGCCGATGTGGGCGATCACACGGCGCACAGCGATACCGACTGGACGCCCTGGACCTCGACCGACTTGCTGCCTACAAAAGCGGGAAACTATTACCTTATGAACGATGTCACCCTGACATACGATCTTGACAGGGGCGGTTTTTGGACTGCAAAGGAAAACATCAATATCTGCCTGAACGGTAAAACAATCTCTTCCAACGGCTATGCTTTGATAATAGACAGCTCTGCAACTCTTTCCGTGACCGATTGCGGCGGCAGCGGCAAAATTATCGGCGGCAATATATATGTTGACCGATGGTCTACTACAAATATTATATCGTCGGTAATTTGTGAAGCCGGTTCGGTATTCAATCTGTACGGCGGCGCTCTCCTTATGAATGAGGAGGGAAAAGGCAAGGACATGAGAAACAAAATCGTTGTTATGTACAACAATATCAACCGCAGCGGCGCTGAATTTAATATGTACGGCGGCAGTATAGGCGAGAGTTCGCACATCGGTACGGAGGACGAGTGCAGATACCTTGAGGCAAGTTCGTACAGCCGTTTTAACGCTTACGGCGGGGCAATTTACGGGCCTGTGCACTTAGGCTTCCGTGCAAAGGTCAATTTCGGCAATACCGCATTTGCGGTGGACGTGCGCTACCGCAGGGACTATTCTTCGGACTTCTCAGGGACAGAGCCTACAAATTTTATCGGTGACGCGCGCATGGTTTGGGAGTATCCGTTTTTTATACTGGTCGGCGATACACGAATACGCATTGACGACCGCAACAAAGACGACATTCTCGGCGACGGCAGCGGGTCGTTAAAATACGAGTTTGACGAAAATTCGCAGATAGACAGCAACGGCAACTTTGATGAAGAAACAGGTCACGGCACGCTGACCTTTAACAATGCAAAGCTCGTTTACGACGCCGACAGCAAGTACAATGTGATAGACTTCGGCAACTATTTTTCGCTCGATAT
>CAKSAI010000450.1 GCA_934434905.1 uncultured Lachnospiraceae bacterium
GTATAAGCCGATACGCGTTATAGTATGTGTTGTTCGTCACCCTTGCAAGCCCCTGCGCCATATGCGGATAGCTTGAACCCTTGATAAGTCCCTCCACGATTATCTTCTGCGCCTTTGCCGCCGTTTCCGCCGTGTTATCCCACGTCCTTTGTGAATAATTCTTACCGTGAAACGGTGCATTTACAACCCTTTCGATTGTGCGTTTCGGTATAAGCGAAAAGTCTATGCCGACATTCAATCCCTTTGCAATATCGTCTATCGTGCCGTACCGCGCCGCTCTGTATGCGTTTTCCAAATGCGGTTTAACAAGTGCCGCCGCAACTCCCGCAACTTTCATCAAGTGCATATATGCCCTCGATTTAAGCCATTCCATACGGTCTATACGATAATCAACTCATTCACCAGTTCGGAGAATCCATTGCTGGATTATATCAAGAACCAATCGGTCATCCTGGGAGATCATGGGTTTGCGGCAGCTATGGGGTGGATTTATTTTGCATTTGTCATGGTATTTATCGGTCTGGTGACGCTGGTGATTAACAAGTGTATCCGCGCTACCTATTCATCAGGGGGGAAAAGACAATGAAGAATCCTTTAATAGCTCGTTGTTGTGCTGCGTGGCATGGCATTTGCCGCAAATTCTCCAGGATGACCATCTATCTGCTGCTTTTGGCGTTGGCGTTTGTGTTTTTGTACCCATTCCTTTATATGATCGTGACATCGCTTATGTCCAATGAGGATTTGAATAACTTCACGGTGGCCTGGATTCCACGGTCACTTCATATTTCAAATTATTCACTGGCTGCGAAGCTGATGAATCTTGGGCTTGGCCTTAAAAATAGTGTAATTGTTACAGTGCTGGCTACACTGGGGCAGCTTATCAGTTGTTCCATGGCAGGATATGGACTGGCACGTTATCGCTTTCCGGGAAAGAAGATCGTGTTCTTCCTGATCATACTAGCGATGATCGTGCCTGTGCAGACCATTATTGTACCACAATATCTGATGTATGCAAAATTCGGATGGCTGAATACGTACCTTCCGTTGATCGTCCCATCCCTATTTGGATTCGGGTTTAAGGGAGCACTGTATATCTATATCTTCCGGCAGTTCTACCTTGGACTTCCCAAGGAGTTGGAAGCTGCGGCACGGGTGGACGGCTGTGGATTTCTACGCACTTACGTGAGGATCATTCTTCCGACTGCCAGGACTGCTCATGTGGTGGTGCTGGTGCTGGCACTGGTGTGGAATTGGAGCAATTACTTTGAACCATCCATGTATTTGAGCAAATCTAATATGTATACGCTTTCCATGAGTCTTAACAATATTACGGATGCGTTATCACTTTCAGCAGATACCTTGTCTACCGTTTATTCAGTAAACGATGGATCTATGCTGAACAATGCTGTGCTGATGGCGGGAGCCATCCTGGTCATTCTGCCGGTGGGAGTTGTGTTTGCGTTTTTACAGAAAAAATTTGTGCAGGGAATCGAACGTACCGGTCTTACCGGAGAGTAAAAGAAAGGTGGATTTTTATTATGAAAAAGAAGATTTTATTTGACACGGACATTGGTTCGGACATTGATGATGCGGTATGCCTGTCCTATTTGTTGTCTCACCCGGACTGCGAGGTGGTGGGTATCACTACGGTGTCAGGGCAGCCGGTGGAACGGGCCATGATTGCAAGCTGTCTATGTGTGGCCGCCGGCAAGGAGGATATTCCAATATATCCGGGAAGCAGCGAGCCGATACTCACAGAGAACCTTCAGAAGACGGCACCCCATGCCGCCGTGCTGGAAAAATATCCGCACCGAACAGAATTTCCTGTTTCAAAGCATATTCAGTTCATGATTGATACGATTCGAGCCAATCCCGGTGAGATTACCCTGCTGGCGGTGGGTCCCATGACAAATATTGCGTTGCTGTTTGCAACTGACCCGGAAATACCGTCTCTGCTTCGGGAGTTTGTATGTATGTGCGGAGTGTTTGGTCGACGGAGAGTGATGGGACCCTGCGAATGGAATGCGCAGTGCGATCCCTATGCTACGGCTGTTGTGTATAATGCCGGGGTTGCAGTTCACCGTTCCATTGGCTTGGATGTGACGCTGCAGGTTAAGATGCCGGCGGAAGAAGCCAGACGAAGATTTACGGTGGGGACGTTGCCCATTGTGCTGGACATGGCAGAGATCTGGTTTAAGACCGTGAAGGAGGTTACCTTCCACGACCCATTGGCAGCGGTTTGCCTGTTTGAAAACATTTGTACCTTTGTACGTGGAAATGTATTTGTGGATATTGACAGTCAATACTACAAAGGGGTTCTCAAATGGCAGCCGGAGGAAGACGGAAGGCATGAGGTTGCGATGCAGGTAGATTCGGAGAAATTTTTTGAGAGCTATTTTAAATACATGAAGTAAAGGAGAACTGGCTCTGAATCAAAAATTTATGGGCGTTTGCCCAGTGA
>CAKSAI010000451.1 GCA_934434905.1 uncultured Lachnospiraceae bacterium
CCACATTACCATGAAAGAACTGCCGGAGTCCGAGCGCCCCTATGAGAAATTCCTTAAGAAAGGGCCGGAAACACTCTCCGACGCAGAGCTTCTGGCTGTTATCCTTCGGAGCGGCAGTCAGACACGCACAGCCATTGAGCTGGCACAGGATGTTCTCTGTCGGGAGCAGCAGAACCTCCTGAACTTAAACCGCCTGTCCATGGAGGATCTGGCGAAGATTCCGGGCATCGGACGGGTGAAGGCCATCCAGCTGAAATGCATTGCAGAGATCAGCAAACGGATGACAGCCACCCTTTACCAGAAGAATCTTGTGGCTACCGACCCCAAAACCATCGCTTATTATTATATGGAACAGTTACGGCACGAACCAAAGGAGAAGCTGCTGTTGGCCATGTTCGACGCCAAGAACCATTTTCTGGGAGACGAAGTACTGTCAATCGGAACCGTTAATTCTTCGCTGGTTTCACCCAGAGAGATTTATCTGCGGGCACTGGATCGGCAGGCGGTCAACATCATCATTCTGCATAACCATCCCAGCGGGGATGCCACCCCCAGCGACGAGGACAAACGTATCACCGGCCGTGTGGCGGAATGCGGACGTATGCTGGGAATCAACCTGGCAGATCACATCATCATTGGAGACAGCTGCTATACCAGCTTCCGGGAAAGCGGTCTGCTGAACTGAAAGGAAAAAGAAATGTCAAACAACGTATATGGAATCGACCTGGGCACCAGCAATCTTAAGATTTTCTGCAAGAGCACAGGAAAAGTTATCAACGAGAAAAACACCGTGGCGATTGTGAACAAGGATGAGCTGTACGCCTTCGGCGATGAAGCATACGCCATGTATGAGAAGGCGCCTGAATCCATACAGGTATCCTTTCCTGTGGTTACGGGCGTCATTGCCGATTACAACAATATGCAGACAATGATCTGCGAGCTGTTGGAGAAGCACATGCGGAGCCGCATCAAGGGTGCGGAATTCATCGTGGCCGTTCCGACGGATATTACCGAGGTGGAGAAGAAAGCTTTCTTCGATCTGTTCTATAAGAGCGATTTTCGCCCCAAGAGTGTCCTGCTCTGTGAGAAGCCCATTGCCGACGGAGTCGGGCTGGGACTGGATGTGAATTCTCCCACCGGCTATATGATCGTGGATATGGGCGCGGACACCACAGAGATTTCCGTGATTTCCCTGGGTGGCCTTGTACTGAGCGAGCTTATGCACTTTGGCGGACGCCGTCTGGATGAGGCTATCATGAGCCATTTGAAGCGCAACTATAATCTCGTGATCGGGCAGAAGACAGCCTGCTTCTTAAAGGAAGAGATCGGCTGTGCGCTCCCGGATGTTGATGAGAAAACGGCTGTGATCGTCGGACGGGACGTGGTCAGCGGACTGCCGGTGGAGATGGAGATATCTACTTCCATCGTATATGAGGCAATCAAGGACAGTCTGGCCGGAATCTGCAGCTCCATCAAGCTGATACTGGAGAAAACACCGCCTGAGCTGGCGAAGGATATCATCCATTCCGGTATTTACCTGACCGGAGGTGCCTCTAAGATATCGCTTCTGGGCGAATTGTTCACGCAGATCACCAATATACGGGTGAACAGCTGCGAATATCCCGAGGAGAGTGCAGTGCGCGGGCTTATTAAGATTGTATCGGATGAGAAGTACAAAAGGCTGACGTTCAGTATGAAAACCATAATATTTAGATAGAGGAGTTGGCATTGAAAGTGAGACGTAAATCGAAATTTACGATACCAACCAGATATTTGCTGCTGATACTCACCGGAATATGTGTGACAGCACTGTTTATCAGTTTTACATTTAACCTTTCCGGTGGTCCGCTGCATACAGTAGCCGGATATATATTCGTCCCCATGCAGCGTGGAATCAACACGGTTGGCTCCTGGTTCTCAGACAAAGCGGAGAATTTCCGGGCGGTGGAATCGTTAGTGCAGGAGAATGAGGAATTAAAAGCCCAGATAGATCAACTGACAACGGATCTGAGTACCCTGAAGCTGGAGAAGAGTGAGCTTGACAATCTTCGGGAATTGTACGCGCTGGATCAGAAATACCCAAGCTATGAGAAGATAGGTGCCAGGGTCATCAGCCGGGACAGCGGCAACTGGTTTTCCACGTTTCTCATTGACAAAGGCATAAAGGACGGCATACAGAAGGACATGAATGTCATTGCCGGAAGCGGACTGGTCGGCATTGTAACCGATGTTGGACAGAATTTCGCCAAGGTGCGGGCTATCATAGATGATTCCAGCAATGTCAGCGGTTCCACCCTTTCCAATTCGGATTACTGCATTGTAAATGGGAACATACAGACCATGAATGAGAGTCAGGTTATTGAATTCTCCGGTCTGAAGCTGGGAGATCACACCATGGAAGCCGGAGAGCAGATTGTCACCTCGAACATCAGTGACAAGTATCTGCAGGGGATCCTCATC
>CAKSAI010000452.1 GCA_934434905.1 uncultured Lachnospiraceae bacterium
CACCATACCGGCTCCCTTTTCATTGACATTCTTAAAATCCAGTGCCGACGGGTCACACAGGATCTCGGTCACGGTATTGCCGTTTGTTCCCTGCTTTTGCTGAACCCGCACATTTCCGCCGGTATGACCACAGATCACCATACGGATATTTGCATATTTTGACGCCAGCTGTTCCCAGACATCATCGCCGTCATTGTATCCTAACTTCTTAGAGGGTGCCGGCATCTCCCCTCCGTCTCCCGGCATGACATATCTGCCGTCCTCCGGCCAGATGTATGCGTGTGTGGTGATGATCACCTGCTTCGCAGGATTGGCCGCGACGATATTGCCCGCCCATTCCATAACTTCATCTCTCGGACCATATTCCAGAGCAAAGATCAGATACTCTGTGGTTCCAAGCTTTATATTGTAATAAGAGTTGTTCGTCTTGCCTTCTTCGAAGCTTCCGCCCCAGTAATACTTCTCGCCCCATGCATCCTTATCCTGAAACAGCGTAACCGGGAAGGCCTGGTTGAAGTAATCCGCGCTGCCACTGTACAGGTCGTGATTGCCGGGTATCATGGTAAACGGTATCTTTGCCGCCTTCAGCTTCTCGGCCGCTGACACTGCGCGCTTCCATTCGTCATTCCATTTTTCGCCATGCTCTGTGATATCTCCCAGCCCCAGCACTGCACCTAACGGCTTATTGTTCTTATCCCGATAGGCAATAAGCCAGTCATACAGGGCATTATAATTGTCCGGGTTGTCACAGTTCAGCCGCTGGGTATCGCCAATTACTGCAATGGTGTAGTCATACGTTCCGGCATCGAAGCCTGTATACCATTTGGCATCCCGAACCAGTCCATATGTGCCCTTTGCATCTGCAACTGTCTCCTGTCCATCCGCAAAGGAATCGAAGCTCCAGCTTGCAATCACCCCCTCCGCATTAGCTGCAACTACACTTTGATCTGTCTCAATCTCCTCTGCGGTGCGGACGGTGCTGAATAATACAACACTGTTGATCTCTCCCCGGAAATACGTCTTATTTCCATCCTTCCGGTCTCCGCCAACGCCAAACTCACCCGCTAAAGTCATCTTCTGTCCGCCATACAATGACAGCGATTGCTTCAGTTCGCTGTTTACATAACACCGGATACTGTTTGCCGCAACATCTCTGACAATGGCAAGATGTACATATTCTCCCGGAGTCAGTGTAACCTTATCAAACACATAGCTCTGGGAGGTTCCGTCATCCGCCACAAGCAGTGCTCTCGGATGGTATCCGGTAAACACCTCCACATTCATGGAGGCTGCATCTGTTCCATCGTAATTACCGCAGATCACACCACCCCGCGTGTCTTTTGCCAGGTCATCCGCAAGACAGATCCATGCCTCTGCAGTATTAGGCACCTCCGTTAATGACGCTTCTGTCACGTAACATACATCCGCACTTGGTGTGAAGTAGCTCCCTTTTGTGAGTGTCTTTGGTGTAGCTGCACCGCTTGACAAGCCGATTGCGGCAACTGCCAGAAGCAGACATACCAAGACACTGGCAATACCGATTTTCTTCTTCATGCTTCCTTTTCCTCTCTTTCATTTATTATCTTAGCAGGGATGCTCTTCCCTGTTATTTTACCGGCACTTTAAATCCACTGTCTGCATAAGGCGAGGTGGATTCAAGCACATAGGCTGAAAGTGATAATATTCCGTCGCCTGCACCACCCGGATCTGCAAACTGCGGATCCGCCGTCTTTGCAGCACGGTCCTTTGCGGACGGAGTCATCTGATAGTAGATGTTCCCATCAAAATCCAAATAGGAATCTATCGCTCTGTCAGAAAGGATCGCCTGCCCTGTGCCATAGAATATATTGCAACTCATACTCCCCACATTTGACGTTGCAAATTTTTTATAGTTGCCAAGAAATGCAATCATCTTCGTCGAAGCATCCGTATACACGATATTATGGTGCGCGTTGATGGTTACATACGGAGCCTTATCGGTATGAACTGCAACATTGATGGCATACCTTCCATCCTTCCTTCCTTCCGAAGCGTCGGCTGCCGCCACCATACCGTTTCCAGTCGATAGCAGAATACATTCCGCCAGCAAAACAACTGCTATGAAAAACGCTGCTGTTCTTCTCATGATCTGCTCTCATGCTCTTCGCGCTTCATGCATGCCTTCATTTTCTTCGAAAGAACCACATAGTAGACCACACCCAGCACGACTGCAAGAAGGATCATTCCTCCGCCGACTGCGATCATAGCCACCGGGATATGCTTCTTCAGCGTGACCTTCTCTGCCGTATCAAACGCCACGCGCTCATAATTCATAACCTCTACAGCTCCTTCGTTCTCCCCTTCTGTCGCATAAGGGAATACCCGAACCTCGTTGATCTTCAGGCTGTATTGGCCGAAATCCTCACCCAGCTTCGTCGCTGTGATACGAAGCTTTGAGGCATCGTGCTGGCGGTCG
>CAKSAI010000453.1 GCA_934434905.1 uncultured Lachnospiraceae bacterium
GGAACGGCTTGCATTGTCGATATCCCACCAGCCGTTCTGAACCCATTCATAGCACTTTGACAGAACATTTTTATAATTGGAATCTAAAAAGCCCGGCAAAAGCGTTCCGGTGGAATCGATATAATACATCGACGATGCCACCGTGTCATAAGCACCCGGCAAAATCACGCGGTCGAGATCCCAGGAATATCCGACTAAGGGGACAATATTTCCATCACGCTCCTTGAAGGCTTCCATTACTTTTTCAAATTCGTCGATGGTAGTCGGAATATCAAGTCCCGCATCCTCAAGCCAGTCGGTACGTATCAGTATTCCGAAAGCATTTTCCTGGGTTACACTGGGGATTGCCGCAAGCTGACCGTTGTAGGTAGCCTGATCAAACGCGATTTCCGGAATGATCTCTTTCAGATGCGTTCCGTATTCGTTTACAAGCTCTATAAGATCCATTGCAAAATTATCACGCGATATAAAGCGGTCAAGACCGTCTGACGACCCTATGTAATTCAGAATACCGTCTATCTGGTCGCCACCGGCTATCGCAAGGTCAACCTTGGTGTTGAAATCTGCATTTGTGAAAAGCTTGACTTCAAGATTGATTTCAATTCCGGTGTCCTGTTTGAATTTTTCTTCGATTGCTTTTTTCACAGCGGCATCATTCGCTCCGGCAACCTTTGAGCCTGCACAGTAAAAAACAATTTTCGTACCGTTGCTCTCTTCCTTTCCGCCACAGCCCGCAAATGCGGTACATACCCATATTGCAACCAATATTATCGGCAAAATACGCCTTAATGTTTTTCTCATAATGATCCTCTCCTTTCTTGCATACAAACCATAATCGTAACTTCAACATAAGTTCCTTTACTCTTTCACAGAGCCTAACATCATGCCACTGATAAAATATTTCTGTAAAAACGGGTATACCAGTATTATCGGCAGCGAACCTACCACTACCGCCGCCATTTTTGCGGATTCCTGCGGTAATACTGCCGTTGCATTCAGCGCCGCGCTGTTTTCAACCAATACATTGAAATTGGCAAGTAACTCCCGGATCACCTGCTGTATCGGATACATGTTCCTATTCTGAATATAAAGCATTGCAAGATACCAGTCGTTCCAACCTGCCACCATGGCAAACAGTGCAATCGTGGCAATGATGGGCTTTGCCGTGGGAACCGCGATCTGCGTAAATATCCGAAATTGCGAAGCACCATCGATGGACGCCGCCTCCTCTAAGGCAGCCGGCTGCATCTGGAAATAATTCCGTATAAGGAGCAGATTCCACGAGCTGCAGAGACCGGGAAGTATCAGCGCCCAGTAAGAATCCACCAAACCTAAAGCACGGTTTATAAGATACGAAGGAACAAGACCGCCGCTGAACATCATGGTAAACATAATAAGAAAATTAATTACCTTATATCCCGGAAGGTATGCTTTGGACATTCCATACCCCAGCATAAGCTGAACCACAAGGCCGAGGGTTGTTCCCACTATCGTAACGCCTACACTGTTAAATATGGAGCGCAAAAGGATCGGACAGTTCTTAAAGATAAACTCATACGCGGCAAATGTAAAACCACGCGGAATAAGCGAATAACCGTCCTTTAAAAGCGTCAGCTCATCCGAAACCGAGGATGAAAGAACAATAAGATAGGGTACAACAAACACAGCGGATAAAAGAATCAGAGCAATCGTATTAATAACCTTGAAAATTTTCTCGCCCAAAGACCCCTTCATGACATTACCTCTCTTCATAAGATCACCTCCTTCTTACCATATTGATGCCTGCTCATATCTTCTTGCAAGTTTATTCGCGGCAATAATGAGTATGAGCGATAGAATATTCTGGAAAAGTCCCATTGCGGCTGAAATACTGTAGCTTCCGTTGAGCGTATTCCGGTATACCCAGGTTTCAAATACGTCCATGGTTTCATACAGAACATCGTTTGTTCCGACAATCGCGTATATCGCTTCAAAATCCTCCTTAAAAATCTTTCCCAGTGTAAGGATGAACGTCACCACGATGGTGGGCATGATACCGGGAAGCGTTATGTGCCACATTTGCCGGAATTTATTTGCACCGTCCACCACAGCCGCCTCATAAAGCCCTACATCAATACTTGTAATAGCAGCAAGAAATGTGATCGTCCCCCAACCGCAGCTCTTCCATATCTTTACGATCGTCATGATCCCGTACCATTTTCCAGACTCGGTATACCACCTTACAGGATCCATTCCGAAGGCCTGCAGGATATTATTTATTACGCCCGCATTTGTATCAAGCAAATTGTATAACAACCCTGATACGACGACCCAGGAAATAAAGTACGGCAAATAAGAAATCGTCTGCACCGTCTTCTTAAAAGCACGGTTCTTCACCTCATTGATCATCAATGCCAATATGATGGATGACGGAAAAGCAAATACAATCCCCAGTGCGGAAAGTGTAAGCG
>CAKSAI010000454.1 GCA_934434905.1 uncultured Lachnospiraceae bacterium
CCTTTGCATTGTTGTGGTAAGATGGTACGGGATAAAAAGGTGGGAGGAGATTATGACGAATACCAATGAACTGACCAATCGGATCAATGAGCGATACAGCAGTCTCAGCAAGGGACAGAAGCGATTGGCCGCCTATATCACGGACAATTACGACAAGGCGGTTTTTCTGACAGCAGCCAGGCTTGGCGAGATCGTCGGTGTCAGTGAGTCAACGGTTGTCCGGTTTGCCATTCATCTGGGATATAAGGGCTATCCGGAATTTCAGAAGGCCTTGGAGGAACTGGTGCGCAACAAGCTGAATTCGATTCAGCGCATGGAAGTCACTTACGGCAGGATCAGTCAGTCCAAGATTCTTGAGAGCGTACTGACGGCAGATACGGAGAAGATCCGGCATACCCTGGACAATATTGACCAGAATGCATTTGAACTGGCGGTGGACACGATTCTGAACGCACAGCATATCTATATTGTAGGAATCCGCAGCTGTGCGTCCCTGGCAAGCTTCATGGCATTTTACTTCAATCTGATATTTGAAAATGTACACCTGCTGCATACAAACAGTTCCAGCGAGCTGTTTGAGCAGATGGTACGCATCGGCAGTGATGATGTGATCATTGGCATCAGCTTTCCGCGGTATTCCATGCGGACGCTGAAGGCCATGGAGTTCGCGAATAACCGCAATGCCAAGGTCATCACCATAACGGACAGCGTTCATTCGCCCATGAACCTGTATTCCTCCTGCAATCTGATCGCCAAGAGCGATATGGCCTCCATCGTAGATTCTCTGGTGGCACCCTTGAGTGTCATCAATGCGCTGATTGTGGCACTGTGCATGAAGAAGCAGTCTGATGTCGCACAGACACTGGAGATGCTGGAGGATATCTGGGATGAATATCAGGTCTATGAGAATGACGAGATCAATCACATTGATGATTCCGTGAAAATGCGGTATGCGAAGCTGGAGTGACAGTAAGGCAGGCAAGTTAGGAGCGATATGCAGCGAGTGATCGTAGTTGGCGGCGGAGCCGCAGGAATGATGGCGGCTATACGAGCCGCAGAGCTTGGAAATAAAGTTCTCCTGTTGGAGAAGAATGAAAAGCTCGGAAAAAAGATCTATATTACCGGCAAGGGCAGATGTAATCTCACCAATGCCTGCGATACCGAGGAACTGTTTGGAAATGTGCCCCGCAACGCCAGGTTCCTTTACAGTGCGTTCTATACCTTTTCCAACTGGCAGACCATTGACTTTTTTGAGGAAAATGGTTTAAAAACCAAGACAGAGCGAGGCGAGCGGGTGTTCCCGGTTTCCGACCACTCCTCCGATGTGATCGCGACTTTAAAGCGCAGGCTGGAGAAGGAAGGCGTAGAGGTGCGGCTGCATACAACGGTGGCCGGGCTTCTTACCACGGAGGCGGACGGGCAACGGCCGATAGGCGCGGTACATGAGGCAATCGGCGACGAGCAACGGCCAGCCGATGCACCTTGGAAAGCTAAGCAGGTGCGCGGCGTCCGGCTATCCGATGGGACAGAATTGGCGGCGGATCGTGTGATCATTGCCACCGGAGGCGTTTCCTATCCGGCGACCGGTTCTACCGGAGACGGATACCGATTCGCGAAGGAGCTGGGGCATACGGTGACAAGATGTATCCCTTCCCTGGTGCCTTTTGAAGCTGCTGAGGACTGGGTGCCAAAGCTCCAGGGACTTTCCCTAAAAAACATTTCTGTTTCCATATATAAGGACAGCAAACGGTTGTACGAGGGCTTTGGGGAGATGCTGTTTACACACTTCGGCGTCAGCGGTCCTCTGCTCTTAAGCGCCAGCAGTCTGGTGAACGATTATTGGAACCGTTTTCCACTGCAGCTTAAGATCGATCTGAAGCCTGCACTGACGGAGCAGCAGTTGGACAAGCGTATCCTGCGTGATTTTGAGGAAAATGCCAACAAGTCCCTGAAAAATGCCGTACAGAAGCTATTTCCGGCAAGACTTGTGCCGGTGATGACAGCCTTAAGCGGAATCCCGGAGGAGAAACGCGTCAATGAGATCACACGTGAGGAGCGTGCGGCCTTCGTGCAGTTAATCAAGGGCCTTCCGGTGACACTGACCGGATTTCGGGATTTTAAGGAAGCCATCATTACCAGAGGCGGTGTCTCGGTGAAGGAGGTAAATCCTTCCAACATGGAGTCGAAGCTTGTTAAGGGACTGTTTTTTGCCGGGGAAGTGCTGGACCTGGATGCGCTGACCGGAGGCTTTAACCTGCAGATCGCCTGGTCTACCGGATACACGGCTGGCGACAGCTTGGTCAGAACGTAGAATGGCGTGAGCTAAACTGTTACATAATTTCGAATTTAAGGAGGAAAAACCGTGGGATTTAATATTGCCATCGACGGTCCGGCAGGAGCCGGAAAGAGTACCATAGCAAAGAGAGTTGCAAAGGAGCTTGGATT
>CAKSAI010000455.1 GCA_934434905.1 uncultured Lachnospiraceae bacterium
ATGGGAAGAGTAACGTGCATAGATCACCGCGTCCTGAATATCCGGGTCGGGTACAGAAGAAAATTTCTTTTTCATGGGGTTCCTCAGCTTGTGCGCTGAGCAGGATCATGGTACAATGAACTTGCTCAGCAGGCGTGTTTTCTTATCCTATGATTATTCTCCGACAGACAGATTCCCCGTCTGGCCCCGGCGGCTCTATCGTACAGAGCTGCCGGGGATTCTTTATGACTGGAATTATGGACGCTTCAAAATATTGGCCCAATCCTCGGGAAATCCCAATGCAGGAAGCTTTACATACTCGGAATATTCTTCCAGCAATCCTTTGATTTCAGGGATGACATAGTTATTCCATTCATCCGGGGTCGAGTATAGGAAGGACATGATATAGATCTGATCGAAAATCCGTCCGCTGGTTTCCTTATACTGGTGATGATGTTTGCATTGGGTCGGAGTACGGCCGAAGTTGAAATCATAGATCCGCATATAATGGGCAAGGTGGTTTCGGGTAAAGGTTAGATTCTCAATCCAATTTTCCAGCTGAACCGGGCCGGTATGATAGCTGCGGGCCAATACTTTCTGATAAGGACCTTTCAGATTTTTGTAAATGGCTGAAAGATTCCCCATCGTCAGGATCTCAACGGCAACCCACATGGGAAGATTTCCGTCATATTCTTCGATGTGATGCTTGATAAAGGGGAGATTTCGATTGTTTCTGAGTTCATGGTAGAATAGGCTGGAAAATTTCAAGAAATCTGATTGATTGCGGTAGAGTGAGCTATCAAGATAAATCAGAGGATTTTCAGGGAAAGCGGATGTAAGAGAATAGGAAAGCCTTGTTTTTAAGGTTTCCTCAATATCTTCCAGGGCAAACATCAGAATACGAGTTAATTTGCGGTCAAAGTCGTACAGAGCTTTGATCTGCTCCAGCGTAGTACCGGAAAGATAATGTGCTTTATCTTCCTGCTTGAACCCATGGAGATAACCGGAAAGCCGATAATAATTTACATGATAGAGCAATTCTTCTGCCGCTTGCTTGTCGGCAATAACAAGCCCGCGGGATTCCAGAAGGGCGACTTGCTCTGTAAGGGAAAGATGTTTCTTTAATTCTTTCATAGAAATATCTCCGGATAATAAAAAAGCGACCCCGCCATGGTACGCATCGTTGAGAGGCGTGGCGGGGTCTGTATCATGGCTATATTATACTCCGCCCAGGGCCTGTTGTACACAAAATTTTTGTGAACTGTTGCGAACATCACAAAAAAAGTTTAAAAAACCTATTGACAAGTATCTGAAATACAAACTTTATTCATAATATCCCACCGGCTGAGCCCGGCGGGGGGGATTGTTTTGCCCCGCTGGTGTTGCCCCACTGGCGGGGTTATTTTTGTATTATCCTAAATAGTCGTCTAATAAAAGAGCTAATTCGTCAGAAGTACCCTCATCATAGCCATCGCTATAACCTTCTCTGTAACCGTATTCTTTCCCGGCAACATAGCCATCGTCCCGACCATCGTGATAGCCTTTCTTATATCCCTTAGAGGCAGCATCGCTTTCGGCTTTTTTGAGTTTCTGAATATAAGGTGAATTAGGAACAAGATCTTCAGACAAATAGCCACCACCGGCAAGATAACCAATCAAAACGCAAAGAATGCAGGTGACAATCAAAATGATTGTAATTACCCAATGGGGAAGGTTCGGATATTTCTTTTGAGGAGTGGAGATTTGAGCTTGTGGTTCTGAAACGATGATCGTTGGAACAGTCTCATCATGGGAAACGGATTTGTCTGCCGTTTCTGTCACCGCTGGTGCATCTTTGGAAACCTGCGTGGAAGTGGTGCTGATGTCTGGCACACTATCGACCAACTTTGCCAAGTCAATTTTAGAGGTAGCAGAATTGGATTCAGGAATTTCATCCACATGAGGAACTGCAGTTTCTTTTGATAGATGAGAGTTCATCCAGAGTGCGGCGATGACAAGAATAATCAGTGAAAGAACCTGAACCGTGCTATCGTTAAGCAGCGGCTCGGAAAGCATAATCGAAGGTTCGATAAAGCAAAGTGCAAAGACAATGGAGAAAACAATGATGCTGGTCAGAAACGAAGAGCGAGGATAGGTGGGCAAAAGTTTGGCGAGGGCGTACATGATCCAGATGGAACACATTAACCCGGTTGAAAATCCGAAACCGTAAGCCACGGCAATATCAGTGGTAACCACACTAAAACCGATAGAAAAAGCGAGGAGGTATACAGAAAAGACGGAGAAACCCAAAAACCAAAAGAGAAGTTTGTGAACGATTTTTTGGCGAGTGGGCCGAACTGCATATTCGTCTATCTTTTCTGGGTGATGCTTCAGATAATATAAAAATATGACCGGAAATACTGCAAGGATGACGCAGATTTGAAACGTTAAGGACATGCTGATTTCCTCCATCATATACAAC
>CAKSAI010000456.1 GCA_934434905.1 uncultured Lachnospiraceae bacterium
GCCGGGGAGTGATGAGCTTGTCGCAGCATACAAGGAGAAAATTGCCAGAGGACAAATCGGTTCGATCATTTTAACCGGAAGTGCCACCTCCGGCAATGATGATTATCATTATGCAAACATTGACAAATATAATGAACTGCAAAAATGTGCTGTGGAGAACAGCCCCAATCATATACCGATGATATTCGGTCTTGACGTGGTTCATGGGCACAATACGGTATTGCCGGTTCCTCTTGCCACGGCAGCATCGTTTGATCCGGAACTGATCCGGGAATGTTATCACGATGTGGCAAAGGAAGCTGCCGCCGATGGGATTCATTGGACCTTTTCGCCGATGGTGGATATGAGCAGAGACCCCAGATGGGGACGTATCGTTGAGGGACCGGGGGAGGATCCGTATGTCGGAGCAAGATTCGCCGAAGCTGCGGTAAAGGGTTTTCAAGGAGATGATCCCTCGTCGGATGAGAGTCTCATCGCCTGCGCAAAGCATTACATAGGATATGGTGCCAGTGAGGGTGGTCGCGACTATCACCGCACGGAGATTTCGGACTATTCCTTATATAATTATTATCTTCCGGCATTCCGGGCTGCAGTGGAAGCAGGAGTGGGGACGGTTATGTCATCCTTTAATGATATAAACGGGCAGCCCGTAACTTCAAGCAGAAAGTATCTGACCGATATCTTACGGGGAGAGCTTGGCTTTGAAGGCTATGTCATTGCAGACTGGGGCGCTGTGCAGCAGCTCCAGAAACAGGGCGTAGCCAAAGACAGGAAGGAATGTGCGAAGCTGGCCTTGACCGCCGGGCTTGATATGGATATGTGCAGCAATTGCTTTGCGGATAATCTGAAGCAGCTCATAGCAGACGGTGAGGTTGCGGAAGAAGATATAGATCTTGCAGTTCGCAGGGTGTTGCGAATCAAGTTTGCAAAGGGGCTGATGAAGAAGCCGTATACCGAGAAGAGACGTGTGGACAGAACAGAACACATGCGTAATGCCAGAGCGCTTTCAGCGGAATCCATGGTTCTTCTTAAGAATGACGGTGTTTTGCCGCTGAGCAAAGAGAGCAAGGTCGCATTGCTGGGGCCATTTATCAGAGAGCGCCGTTCCCTGCTCGGAACATGGACATTGAACTACATCCTTTCGGAAACACCTAATATATATGAGGCAATGGTGGAGAAGATCGGGAAGGATCATATACTTATTGAGCAGGACGAGACCGGGCTCTACGATACGGCTGTTCCGGTTGCTTCGAAGGCAGATGTGGTCGTTCTTGCATTGGGGGAGAGCTGGCAGGCAACGGGAGAGTGTCACTCGGTGGCAAATATTTCTCTCTCTGCGGCGCAACTTGAGCTTATCCGTAAGATGCGGGCGATTGGTAAGAAGGTAGTGGGTGTTTTCTTCTGTGGCAGACCAATCGCAATGGAAGGAGTTGCGGAGAATCTGGATGCTGTTCTGTATGCATGGCATGGCGGAACGCAGACTGCAAATGCTGCCTGTGATATTTTATTTGGTGATACGGTTCCCAGCGGAAAGACTCCGGTTTCCTTCCCAAGAACCGGAGGACAGATTCCGATTTACTATAATGTTACGTCCAGCGGACGGTATGTAAACGGTTATTACGGGGAGAACGAGCAGGTAAGTTACAGTGATGTTTTACCCACCCCATACTATCCCTTCGGATACGGTCTTTCCTATACGAAGTTTGCGTACGGAAAGCCCAAAGCAGAACGGGATACACTGACACTGGAGGAACTTAAGCAGGGTGAAAAGTTCAGAATCTCGGTGAACGTACAGAATGTCGGTGAATATGATGGTAAGGAAACGGTACAGTTGTACATCTATGACCCGTATGCCACGGTTATGAGACCATTGAAGGAGCTGAAAGCCTTTCAAAAGGTATTTATTGAAAAACAGCAAACGGTCACGGTGGATTTCGAAATAGGCGAAAAAGAACTTGGTTTTTATAAACCGGATGGGGAATTTACGGTTGAAAAAGGCGATTTCTACATTTACGTAGGCAAGGATTGCTATGATGACAACTGGATAAAAATTCAGGTTGTCGGATAAAATGTTCTGAATACACACAGGGAGAAAGAAGAAAATGAAAATCAGGAAAATGACGATTGGCGGAGAGCCATTGGAACAATTCACGATTGTAGCAGACCGGGTTCTTGGCTGGAATCTTTCCGACAAGGGGAAGGCGCTCGCTGCACGTTTGCAAACGCTGACCGGTGTGCAGTTGGAGATTGTCAGTGATGAGACAGAGGCGGCCAGACACGAGATCCATCTTGCTTCGCCCGCAACGCTTCGAAAATTGCCCTTTGATAAGAAGGAAGCTTTTTGCGGTTTACAGGAGGGGACGTTGTACCTTTATGCGACAACGTCGGCAGAGATGGAAGCACTTTTGGAAAAGGTATGCGCCGCTTG
>CAKSAI010000457.1 GCA_934434905.1 uncultured Lachnospiraceae bacterium
GGCAAACAGGATCTGATCGACCTGATACTTCTCCGCATTCACCAGGATATCGTCCCGGCCGCCCACAATGGGAATCCCGTTGATGTAGCGTCCCCATTTATTCGGATTGTCATCGATGATACAGCAAGCTGTCACCCGCGTCTCCATGGACTTCATGATATCATCCACAACCAGTCGTCCCGCGCCTCCGGCACCGATGATCATGGCACGGTGACACGTACCGCTTCCTGCATCCTTCCTGCGCCGATTCCGCTCCAGCAGAATAAAGCGGTAGGAGAACCGTACCATGACGATCAGGCCAAACTGCAGAACCGTTCCGACCAGGTAATAGGATACCGGCATCCTGCGCAGGATCAGTGTGATCCCAAGAAGCTGAAACAGTGATGTGATGATCGTAGCCGCCGTCACATGCTGCAGTTCACGGTAGCTGGCAAATCGCCACACACTGTTATATAGCTTCAGCAGTCTAAACACAACCAGACAGAATATTGTATACCAGGGTGAAAACTTCAGGAAAGCATGAAAGTATTCCGCCGGGATCTGAGAATACCGGCAGTCAAACCGTATCCACAGACCGATAAAATATGCCGCATTCACGGCAATGGCGTCATACAGCATCAGATATAGCGTGATCACATGCCAGTGCTCCAGAAGCCTTTTCTTCGGCTTGCCCCTTGCTCTGTTTTTTCTATACATACATATATACCATTCCTCATATGTGCTAATACTAATTATAGCGAAAAATGCTGTCATGTCAAGTTATCCTTGAATTTTGTCAGTATCTGGTATATGATTATTTCAGTGTCACAAAGCTCTATCCATGTTTTTACAAATAGGAGGTATTCCCATGCGACATTTAATGAGTCCTCTGGATCTATCCGTCCAGGAACTGGACCATCTTCTGGCGCTGGCGGGCGACATTGAGAGGAACCCGCAGAAGTATGCCCATGCCTGTGCAGGCAAGAAGCTGGCCACCTGTTTCTATGAACCCAGCACCAGGACGAGGCTTTCCTTCGAGGCCGCCATGCTGAACTTAGGCGGCAGCGTATTAGGCTTCTCCAGTGCCGACAGCAGCTCCGCTGCCAAGGGTGAAAGTGTTTCCGATACGATCCGCGTAATTTCCTGTTATGCCGATATATGTGCCATGCGCCACCCCAAGGAGGGCGCACCTCTCGTTGCTTCCCAGAAGTCCAAGATTCCCGTGATCAACGCCGGTGACGGAGGCCATCAGCATCCCACCCAGACATTGACCGACCTTATGACGATTCGTTCTCTGAAGGGACACCTGGGCGATCTGACCATCGGGCTGTGCGGCGATCTGAAGTTCGGGCGCACCGTCCATTCCCTGATCCACGCGCTGATCCGCTATCCGAACATCCGGTTCGTGCTGATCTCGCCGGAGGAGCTTAAGGTGCCGGGCTATATCCGGGATGATGTGTTGAATAAGAACCACATCCCCTACACGGAGGCGGAACGGCTGGAGGACGCCATGGCGGACCTGGATATCCTGTACATGACAAGAGTCCAGAAGGAGCGTTTTTTCAATGAAGAAGATTATGTGCGCATGAAGGATTTCTACATTCTGGACAAGGCGAAGATGGCTCTGGCCAAGGAGGACATGCTGGTGCTCCATCCCTTGCCCCGCGTCAATGAGATCTCCGTGGAGGTGGATGATGACCCAAGAGCGGCGTATTTCAGACAGGCGCAGTACGGTGTCTACGTGCGTATGGCCCTGATTCTTACATTATTGGAGGTGGAAGTATGTTAAACGTTGGTGCGATTTCCGAAGGCTTTGTGCTGGATCACATCCAGGCCGGCATGAGCCTGCAGCTCTATCACGATCTGAAGCTGGACGAGCTGGACTGCTGCGTTGCCATTATCAAGAATGCCCGCAGCAACAAGATGGGGAAAAAGGACATCCTGAAGGTGGAATGTGATCCCAGCACCCTGAACCTGGACGTTCTCGGCTTTATTGACCACAACATCACCGTAAACATCATCAAGGGTGAGAAGATCGTGGAGAAGAAGAGACTGACGCTTCCCAAGGAGATCAAGAACATCATTAAGTGCAAGAATCCCCGGTGCATCACCTCCATCGAGCAGGAGCTGGATCAGATCTTCGTGCTGACCGACCTGGAGAATGAGGTCTATCGGTGCAAGTACTGTGAGGAGAAGTATGAGGGACATAAAAAGGTACGATAACAGTTCAGCCAGACCGAAGAAGGCTGAACTGTTACGAAAGAAAGGAGTAGCAAAATGAAGCAGAAATTTCAACAATTCATGTCGGGGCGCTATGGCGCTGACCAGCTTTCCAGGCTTCTGATGGTGATAACCCTGGTGGTGCTGGTCTTGTCCATGTTTCGTCCCCTCCGTTTTCTCTATATCGTAGCCATGGTTCTTCTGGTCTATACGTACTTCCGCATGTTC
>CAKSAI010000458.1 GCA_934434905.1 uncultured Lachnospiraceae bacterium
GGATAAAAAAAATACGAATGTGAATGTAAAAAGAAAGACCCGGCTTCGGCGCAGCGTGTCAGATAATATTTTCAACGGGATTTTGCTTGTGATTTTGGGATTTTTCCTGATCCTGGTGGCTTATCCGCTGATTTTTGTAGTGGCAGCATCTTTTTCTTCAGGAAATGCGGTTACATCCGGGAAAGTGTTTCTATGGCCGGTGAATTTTACACTGACCGGCTATGAAATTGTCTTTTCAAATGCGGCTGTATGGCGTGGATATGCAAACACGGTTTTCTATACACTGACAGGGACAGCTTTGAATCTTGTGTTGACGATCATGGTGGCCTATCCCCTGTCGCGCAGAACATTTCAGGGAAGAAGATTTTTCAGTATCCTGTATATGATTCCTATGTTTGTGGGAGGCGGTATGATTCCGACGTATGTTCTGATGTCGAAGCTGGGGTTAGTGAACAGCCGCTGGATCATGATTTTAAGTGGTGCTGTCAGCATCTATAATATGGTATTGATGCGCACCTTTTTTAAGAACAGTATTCCGGATGAATTGCTGGAGTCTGCCAAAATAGATGGAATCTCGGATCTCGGGTATTTGTTAAAAATTGTAATACCTCTTTCCAAAGCCATCATCTCAGTAATCGTACTTTACTATATGGTAGGGCACTGGAATTCTTATATGACGCCTTTGATCTATCTGCAGGATCCGGATAAAAAGCCGTTGCAGCTTATATTGAGGGAAATATTGAATGCGTCAAAGGTGGATTTGACCCAGATTACGGATCCGGCTGTTATTGAGAAGATGGCAGGTATGGCGGATGTTATGAAATATGCGTTGATCGTGGTATCGACGGTACCGATGTTGATTCTATATCCTTTCATCCAGAAGTTTTTTACCAAGGGCGTTATGATTGGATCACTGAAGGGATAAAAATAAAGGGAGGGAATTCTTATGAAGAAAAAAACAAAGATACTCGTGCTGATTATCGCAGTGCTTCTTGCATTGGCAGCTGTGGCAGTCGGTATATGGTTTTTTGTTTTAAGGAGGTCAGCGGATCCGGAAACGGTATCCGGAAACAAGGCAGGTGTTTCCTGGTATGACGAAAAGGGAACGGAATTTGTGATCAATACTGCGGACGAGCTGTATGATGTGATGACCTTGTCTGAATTCTATGATTTCAAAGGTCAGACAATAAAGTTGGGAGCAGATATTACAGTCAATGAGGGAGATGCTGCAAGCTGGGAAGAACAGGCACCGAAGCGGAAATGGTATCCAATTTCAGGCTTTGCCGGAACCTTTGATGGTCAGGGCCACATGATTAGTGGTCTGTATGGAAAAGGTCTTGATTCGCCCATGGGATTGTTCAGCAATACCCAAAAGAGCAGTGTTATTCGGAACCTTCGCTTGGTGAACAGCTACTTTATGGGTGGCACCAGTACGGGAACAGGAAGTATATCCAGCAATGGCGGGGGAACCTTTGACACGATTTACAGCAATGCCATTGTAGTTGGTGATCGTTCTAATGTGGGCGGAATCATCGGATCCATCAATGTATCCGGAGAGCACAGGATTACAAACTGCTGGTTTGACGGTGAGGTACGTATGCTCACAGCTACAGGGCGTTTTGGTGGTGGAATCGTCGGAAATATTGCGGGCACCAGCGGTATTGTGAACATAGAGCATTGCTTGAATACTGCTGCGGTCTCAGCCGAGGCTGTGAATACTGGTATCAATATGGGCGGACTGTGTGGAATCATTCGCGAGGGTGTAGCGGTAAACATAAGCGATAGCCTTGGTGTAGGAAAGGTTCAGGCAGATTATACGGTTTGCGTGGGATCTTTGATTGGTCAGATTCAAGCAAAAGCAACGGTCAAATTGGCTAGCCTGGTCACAACCAATGAGAGCTACGGAAATTCCATTGGACTTTCATCCGGGAATGTTACGGGCAGCAGTATGGAATATGCCGAGAAAGTGCTGGCAGGTTATGGAACATATCAGTGGACAACTTTGGATTTTGAAAAATACTGGGCTATCGTGATGGACGGAACCCCTGTTTTGAAGTCTTTTGCTGAGAGTGTGCCGGATTTTGCCGGGGTTGAGAAAGCCTACAACGTGGAGTGGTATGATGAAAATGAAAGCTTGTATACGATTTCTAATTTAGAGGAACTCTATGGATTTTGTATTCTGTCCGCAGATAATAATTTTGCTGAGAAGACCATTCGCTTAGGAGCAGACATTACGGTCAACGAGGGGGCTGCATCTGACTGGAAAGAGAATGCACCGGAGAATCCATGGTATCCGATCAAAACATTTGCGGGAACCTTTGATGGCCAGGGACATACGATAAGCGGTCTTTATCTGAAGAGCGGAAACAAAAAAATAGGCTTATTTTCCCAGACTACGGGTTCTGCCATTGTGAAGAATCTGAGAC
>CAKSAI010000459.1 GCA_934434905.1 uncultured Lachnospiraceae bacterium
ATACAACAGGATCAACCCGATCGGATTATCGATCAGATGCAAACCGGACATCAGCTTGTATTTTGACGGAAGATTTCCAATGACCGGCACAACCATCACAAAAATGATCACGGAATAAATAAAATTACGTCCTTTAAACTCATACCTAGCCAATACATAGGAAAGGCAGGCGGCCGCCAACGTATTGACAAAAGTTGATGCTACCGTTATCACCAGACTCACCAGCATCATAGAAAACATATTGAATTCTACCGTTCTTCCCGCCACTTTTCCCGTCGTAGGAAAATTCAAAAATGCGTTGACATAATTACTGAATGCAACATTGTCCGGAACCCCCCAGATGTTTCCCGAAAAGAACTCTGCATTGTCTTTCAGGGAGTTCATAATCATAAAGATGAAAGGCAATACCAGTGTAACGGCATACAGCAGGAAAATAAAAAACATCATTATTTTTGTTATGTTAAAAGAAACGGATCTATGTTTCAATCGTTTGTCCTCCCTTAATACTCAACATCGGAAAATGGTTTTTCCACAAGCTTACGTATTCCCATGATCACAGGAATAGCAACCGCTGAAATACAAAGCCCAAATGCGGACAAGTACGGATATTTTACTTCACCGGCCAAAACTCCGCTGTAAATAGTGAGTGCTATTGTATTTGTAGATGAATCGCCGGGGGTCAGCATCAATGGCTGCAGCATCACTGTAAAGACAGAGGTACAGGCCATCACTATAATTGTACTGATGGTTGGCCAGATCAGCGGGATCACCACCTGGAACAGCTCTCGCATGTAGCTGATTCCCTCAAGTCTGCCGTATTCAATGACCTCCTCCGGGATCCTGCTAACGGCTCCGGATAACAGGATGATGTTGTATCCTAATCCCGCCCAGATACAATATACAAAGATCATCACCTGGTTTAACGGATAGACGCCAAACCAGTTTGGAACCCCACTCACACCCAGCGTGTGCAGCAACGGATTGATCAATCCATAACTGGAATCAAAAACAAATGAAAATACAAAGGTCAAAACGACAATCGGAATAATAGATGGTAAAAAATAAATGACCCGAAATACGTTTGA
This sequence comes from uncultured Lachnospiraceae bacterium, assembly GCA_934434905.1. Taxonomy (GTDB): domain Bacteria; phylum Bacillota; class Clostridia; order Lachnospirales; family Lachnospiraceae; genus 14-2. The sequence continues at coordinate 1,086 of CAKSAI010000459.1, forward strand.
CAATGGCATCTTCTTATACAAAAAATAAGAGAAGATAATGGATAGGAACAATTCCAATAAAGTTACAGGCAAATATAACACAGAATTTAACAACATTCGCCGTGTAGCTTCATTATGCAAAATATTATTGATAACCGCTTTATACTGCAGCAAACCTGCAAAAACCGTCTTACCAAAGGTTTCAGGGTCGTTGATGTCCGCCCCTACCCGCTGAAACGACAGAACAAATGTATTAATATTCACATATAGCCAGAAGATCAAAAAATGAAGTACCGGATATGCCAGCATCAATACGATAAAGATCCTGCGTTTCTGCGCCCTGGAAAGCCTGGACTTTCCACTTTTTTTCAACGCTGCGCTGCTCACTTATCATTCCCCCTTCGCCTGTTGCTGCCATCCAGCCCATTTCTGGAGAATCTCGGAATAAATAGACCGGAAGCTCTCTGATACTGATGTTTCAGGTCGATCCGCCAGGGATGCGTACATCTGCGCCCCTCGCGGCGGCCACTCCAGAGACACCACGCCTGAGATCACCATTGCATTCTGGGAGTATAGATTAAATTTTTGGCTGGTGGTATTGATGGTATAAACATCCTTCATAAAGGCCGTTGCATTTTCAATTCCATCAAAGCTCGAATATTCAAAGTCAAGCATAACACCCATGGTCTTTTCGGTAAACAGCTTGCAATTTTCTTCGCGCGCAAGAAAACGCAGGAATTCTTTCGCTGCTTTCTTGTGTTGGGAACAGGACGGAATAATAATGCTGTCACCGGCGCCTACCTGATAATTCACGCGGATCGCCTCCCCATTCTCATCCACCTTTGCGCCATCCATAAGCGGTGTGGACATCAATGCCATCTCACAGGTTTCCTCACCGATATAATCGCTCATCTCACTCTCCAGCCATTGTGCGCATGGGATCATAGCTGCATAGCCATTGATAAAGTCCATCTGTGCTGCTGTATACAATTTACCGCTGCTGTTCTCCATGCTATATTCCGGATGATCCGCCACCAGGCTCTTCCACGCTTCAACTGCCTGAACGAATGCGGAGAAAGAACCATTCGGATCAAATACATCGGGCGATTCCAGTTTCTTATATTCCTCTATAGCTTCAATACCCGCAAGCTGCGCCCACCAGTCAAATACTACATAATCCCAATAATAGGTCGAAGAGCTCCAGACAAAAGGAACGATCTTAGGCGCATTGGGCTTCGTATTTGTCGCGTCAACCGGAACTGCGTCATTTACAATCTTCTCACAAAGCGCTGCTAATTCTGAATAGGTGGTTGGAACCTCCCATCCGTTTTTCTCAAACATTTTCTTATTGTAGACAATAC
>CAKSAI010000460.1 GCA_934434905.1 uncultured Lachnospiraceae bacterium
ATAATACGCGCTTGTACTCTACCCGGTACTTATCCAGCACTGGCTCGATCTCATCGTAATATTCCTTCTCCCCGGCATAAAATTCATCGGTCGTATCAATATCATGGCGTATATATGCCAGCGTAAGGTAAGTATAAATCTCGTCCGTGAACTTGTAGTACTCCTGATGGATGGCAAACTGTTCTTCGCCACTGGATGCCGACTTCTGCTTCTCGATCAGCTCCTGATATCTTCTTTCTGTCTCTTCCAGATTGACTCTTTGGTAAGGCATTTCCGAAAATTTCATGCTGTGAATCCCTTCTTCCCTTTGATTTTTGCATTATACCATTACTTTGCAGGTTGCACAATCCCTTTCTTTCATATTTTTTGTGCTTCTATTTAACAAATCTGGATGTTTTTTCATATTTATTCATCCATTTCTGGATTTTCTTGCGACCTCAAGCGAACATCCGGGATTTATTTGGATTTTCTGTATAAATATTCTTTTTGGTGAATTTTAAGATTTTTTTAAGATTTTTCGGGATTATGAGGCGCGATCTCGTCCAAAAATCTTCCGATCTCCGTCCAGGCCGCCTGAGACTCCGGCAACAGCTTTAAGGCCATCTGGAAGATATGGAACATTCCTTCGTAAATTGTAAGCTTTACTTTTACGCCCGCCGCTTCCGCCTTCTCTGCCACTCCTTCAGAATCGCTTAAGAGCATCTCAATAGAGCCCACCTGGATAAGCATGGGCGGAAAGCCTTCGTAATCTCCAAACAGCGGCGAGATATAGGGGTTGGCGGGATCGTTGTCGCCCACATAGTCTTTATTATAGATCAGGCTGTCCCTGGTATTTCCAAACAGCGGATCCTTCTCATAATTATCGTCGTAGGATGATCCGCTGGCCGTCAGGTCTGTCCAGGGCGACATGGCGATGATCCCGCCCGGCAGAGGACGCTTCTGATCCTTTAAGTACATGCAAAGCGCCAGAGCCAGACCGCCGCCGGCAGAATCTCCGGCCAAAAGGATCTGCTCCTCCCGGTATCCCTGCCCCAGCAGCCAGTCAAAGGCCGCCACCGCATCTAAGAGTGCTGCCGGATATGGATTCTCCGGTGCTACGCGATAATCGACGGTCAGGACACTCATGCCCTTTCCCATCTCACTGTACAGCCCGGCAAAAGTACGATAAGCATTGCGCATGGCGCCGATATATCCTCCGCCGTGAAGCTGCAGGATCACATAGTCCTTCCGTTCTCCTTCTTTTCTGCGCAGAAACTCCATCTTAAAATCAGAAAGAACGATCTCTTCCATCGTAAAAATACCGGGACAGCGCCACTTTGGCTCCACCAGGTTCTTCCTCAGTTCCCCGGACTTTATCTTCTGGCCGATATGATGCTCCGCCGTCACATGGGCGATGAGCTGACGCAGCACGAAGCCGCGGATACTGCTCTCGATCTCTGCCTTGTTTCTCTTTGAGGTTCTTTTCTGCATGGTATTTCCTTTCTTATCTTTGCGCAACAGTTCAGACGCGCCATTCGCAAAAACGCACCTGCGGTGCTCTCCGCTGCTTCACAGCTCCTTTTGCTCATGATCTGGCGCTCCCCTCATCGCCTGCATTACATGCTCATTCATGCAAGCATGATTCGCCTGTAATACAGGCAATGGCTGAACTGTTGCTACACGTGAAATCTCCGTTTTAGTTCATTTTTTGCCCGTCGGTCTCCGAAGATCAGCGTACCTACAAACAGCGCCGCCGAGGCGGAGGCTGCGATAATCGTCACCACCGGATGCGTGATGATTCCTACGCGCCACAGGATGAGCGTCACGATCCCAAGAACGATCGTCAGAAGCTGCAGCAGGATATAGCTCTGCCAGTTCTCCATATTCACCAGCATAAGGACGATAATCGCCAGATCCAGAAGAAGAATGGCGCTGGGTACAACGTAGTTCACAGACCAGCCCCGGTAGCCAATGATCAGATCCACCGCAATGGTTAGAGCCACTCCGCCGAAGATCTGTATCAGGATCGTGCGCAGGTAACCGCCGCTCTTCTGGATGGAATAGCGGAGGGTAATATAAAAGTACAGGATGGCTATCCCTGCAATGGCTGACCACCAGATATGCTTATAGGTAATGTAATTGATGATAACAAGGCTCGCCTCCGCCACAATAGCCAGGAAGGTGTACAACTTCACCAGGAAGTTCAGGGCTCGGCTGACATCCTTCACATCCGGGTACATTCCGGTGCTGCACTCATCTTTCTCCGGTTCCAGCACGCTGTGACACAGGGGACATATCATGGTCGGATCTAAAATTGTAACCTGACAATATCTACATTTTTTCATCGTACACTCCGTTCGTCTCAATCTCAACTTCAACTCCTTCTCTGGCAAGCCTGCGGAAAAATGCCCGCTGGATGGAAACATCCGTCAGTGTGGAGC
>CAKSAI010000461.1 GCA_934434905.1 uncultured Lachnospiraceae bacterium
GAAGTATTCCGGCATAAGTTCTTCATAGCGGAAGCTCTTTCGACCACCCTCTTTGGCACGATTCCAGAAGGTCATCAGCTGCCTGTGGGTGAGATAATATAGCTCGTCCCGCTTGGAGAAGTAAATGATCAGGAAGGACACACCGCCCTGTTTTTCGAAGTTATCCATAAACACGATCTGGTGCTCATGGATATTCTGCAGGGGGAATGTATCCGTATGGCACTCCTTGGCATCGAAGCACACCGGGATTCCCTGGACAGCTCCGATGTAATCCACCGTACTCTTTTGGTCAAAATATGCCAGGGTGATGTGACGGCTCTCTTTTTCGATCTTGATGGGGGTGATGGGGGTTGGTATCTTCTGGATCAGCGCCAGACCGCTTTCCAGATATTTCTCATTGGTACGGTTGATAAACTCCTCCAGCGTAGAGCCCCTTAATCCTCTGGAATTCCAGGTAGGCATCAGACAAACCTTCTTTCTGGCTGTATATTTGGCTGATAGTAGAGGCGGTTCATTTCCACCATGGAAATGTGCCCATCCTCGACCTTTGCTACATTGACACTGCAATTTTGCTGATGGATGCCGCTCCAGTATTCGGACAACGGCATGTGTTTGATGATACTGATAAATGCACGGACAACTGCGCCGTGGCAGACCACCAGCACATCTTCACAGGACCCATCCAGTGGCAGGATAGCCTCGTTAAGAAAGCTGTCCACACGGGCGAACAACTCCGCATAACTCTCCACACCATCTGCGCTTATGTAATGCTCCGGGTCATCAAAGCATTTGCTGAATTCCCGGTACGCAGGATTTACACCAAGCTCCCGGACCTTGATCCCCTCGTATTTTCCAAATGACATCTCGCGGATCCTGGGATCTGCGATCAGGGGAATATCCTCCCCGTCAATCATGATCTCAGCGGTCTTTCTCGCCCGTTTGTAAGGGCTTGTAAATACCCGGTCAAAATGGATCTGTTCCTTCGCCAGTCCTTCCCTGGTTTTCTGTGCCAGTTCAACGCCATATTCATTTAATGGGATGTCCTCCGAGCCCTGCAGACGTCCCTGGCGATTCCAGTCCGTCTCCCCGTGGCGCATGATATATAAGTTCATGATGGTATCTCTCCTTTCTTTCTGTATACTCAGGATCTGTCCGTATTATGCCGCATCTCATCCAGATAAGCAATCACTCTGGAAAAATTCTCCGGCAGCGGCGCTTCCACTACTTTTCCGTCTGCGAACTCCATCCGTCCGGCATGAAGAAGCTGACTGGTGATCTTACAATGCCGCCTAAAATACCCGTTTATTTCTTTGTCGCCATACTTCGGGTCGCCGATAATGGGATGTCCGATGGAGGCAAGGTGCGCACGGATCTGGTGGGATCGCCCGGTGATCAGATGTACCTCTAAAAGCGTAACATTGCCAGAATGCTTCAGCGGGCGATATGCTGTGCAAATATAACTCGCTTCTTCGCCGGAAGGCTCTTTCTGCACCGTCACCTTATTATTCTTCTCATCCTTCACAAGCCAGCCTTCGATCTCCTTTGTTTCCCGCACATCTCCGGCCACCAGACAGCAATAATATTTTCCCATATCCCGCTGCTTCAACTGTTCTGCCATAGTCTGAAGCCCCCGGAGAGTCTTTCCGGCAATGAGGATCCCGGTGGTATTCCGGTCCAGGCGGTTACAGATGGAGGGTTTGAAGGTCGCAAGCTCCTCCGGCGTGATCTTGTTCTGCGCAAGAAGGTAGCCGATGATATACTCGTTGGCGGAGATATCCTCCGGCCTTGCCTTCTGGGACAGCATACCGACAGGCTTATTGATGACTAAGATATCGCTGTCTTCATAGAGGATATCCAGCGCAGTCACCGGATACTGCCTGCTCAAAGCTTCCGTTCCTGCCACCGTCCCGGAGAACTTCTCAATCGTCTCATCTGCCAGAAAGAACTTCACGCTGTCGCCCGCCATAAGCTTCTCGGAACCATCCGCCTTCTTTCCGTTCCAGACGATATTCTTCTTCCGCAGCATTTTATAGAGAAAGCTGGTGGGCGCCTGATTCAATTTTTTCTTCAAATATTTGTCCAGGCGCTGCCCGGCTTCATTTTCCTGAATGATGAATTCCTGCACGATAGAACTTCTCCTTCCGCCTTGGCCGGATCAGGCACTTCTTATCATAGCCGATCAGATCTGTACGTCCCGCAAGGGTCAGCGCCTCCCGCACCAGCGCGTAATTCTTCGGGTCACGATACTGGATCAATGCCCGCTGCATTGCCTTTTCATGTGGATTTGTAGGCACATAAACAGGCTCCATGGTACGGGGATCTAATCCGGTATAGTACATGCAGGTGGAGATGGTGGACGGCGTCGGATAGAAATCCTGCACCTGCTGGGGCATATAGCCGATATCCCGGACGAACTCTGC
>CAKSAI010000462.1 GCA_934434905.1 uncultured Lachnospiraceae bacterium
GCTTTAAGTTGGCATTGATGGCCTTCTTGCGGATCTCGCGGATCTCCTTTTCCTTATCCACGCCGTACACATTGGTATCGGCACCAAACTTCAGATATATATCATCGGACTCCTTAATCAGCTTTGTAGCTTCCTCGTAGCCCAATAGCTCCGGCAGATTTCCGCCGACATCCGGGGACAGGGACAGCTTCCCATCCGAGAACGCTCCCGCTCCGGCAAAGCCTGTGGTTATAGAACAGGGCTGGCAGCCCACACAGGTCTTCGTCTTCCGCTTGGGACATTGGCGCTCCTCGATCCGTCTTCCTTTTTCAATCATCAGCACCTTCAGCTCCGGCTTCGTATGGATCAGCTCATAGGCACAAAATATGCCGGATGGTCCTGCACCGATAATGATCACATCGTATTTTTCCATTTTGCTTACGCCTCCACAATAAGATATCTTCCGTCCGGAAGTGCAAATACTTCCGACGCTTCTGCCAGCTCATCGTCATCCATCTGTGAGATATCCGCACCTTCCTCCAGAAAGTACTCACGTACCTCACGCAGATTTCCACAGACAACCGCCAGACAGTCTTCGAGAAACTCTTCCGCTTCCTCCAGATTCTCGGCAACCGGTTCTTCAAACAACCGGGACTGCTTCTTCAAGAACGTTTTCAGCACAATCTCATCATATTCGTTCATGTCGGTTCCTCCTTGCACTCATTCACACGCTCTATCTTAATATGAATCTATGGAAAATTCAATGTTTTTTTTCATGAAACTTTTGATATGGAAACTTTTGAGCCCCCATTATTACTCTCTCTACGTGTCCTTCCTCAATATTCCCATATACGCTTCATAAACATACACTCTATTCCTTGCCGTTCTCTTGATATCAATAATTGGATACTGCTCGTAAATTATCTTTAAAAGAAATGCAATGATCGTGCAACGCTGATCTGTCCTTTATTTGAGCCCACGGAATAATCTGTGGGCTCTTATACGTAAAGTGTTCATCTCTAAAGACATGCTTTGGTTTACGATAATCAATTCTTCAAGCAAGCGATAGGTACAACCTGAACACCATCCTCACGCTTATAGCCATATTGCGTACCAGTAATAACGATTTTCAGATCAGGTAATCTCAGCTTACATTGCTTTTCCTTTTCGTTGTATTCTTTGATCAGATTCTCCAGTTCAATCAGATGCTTGGCACCTTCATCGATATCTGCACTTCCCAATTTGAACTCAATCAGCGCATATCGACCATCACGAAGATGGAGCACGCAATCTGCTTCAAGTCCGTATCTGTCATGATAGTAGGACACACGGCCACCAAGTGCTGCGGAATATACTTTGAGATCACGAATACAAAGTGTCTCAAAAATAAAACCGAAGGTCTTTAAGTCAAGATTAAAATATTCCGGATCAACGCCAAGAGCGGCGACAACCAAGGAAGGATCTACAAATTCACGCTTGTCAGTTGCCTGAATCGCGCTCTTGGAGCGAATGGCAGGACACCATGCCTCAACATCCTGGATAAGAAAGAGCTTTTTTAAGACCCCAACATAGCTGTAGAAGGTTGTTTCACTCAACTCAATGTTCGCGTTGATATCGCTAAGAATAGCTCTGTTTGTTACCATCGTAGAGATGTTGCGTGCATAGGATCGTAGTAGAAGCCTTGTAGTAGTTTCATCGCGTTTGACGCCATCCACATTGGAAATATCTTCGCTGCACAAGCTGTCGAAGTAACTGCGTGCAATCAAAAGTTTTGCCTTGTCACTTTTCTTCTGCAAAGAAGAAGGCCATCCGCCACGGCATGCTGCAAATATTAATTTATCAATAGATAAATCCGCTTCACAGCCGTCCTCCAGGGCGTGCGAATTTGAAAACAAATCGGCAAGCGAAACGGCTCCGTTGGATTCACCGGATTCATACAGACTCATCGGGTACATAGCCAGTGTATCGATCCGTCCTGTTCCGGTATGCATGATCTCAGTTTTATCGATGGAATTGGAACCGGTGAGAATATACAGACCATCTTTGCCACGCCGATCAACCGAAACACGTACAGCGTCCCAAAGGTTTGGCGCAATTTGCCATTCGTCAATCAATCGGGGATTTTCTCCGACTAACAGATTTGATGGTTTTATCTTTGCCGTCTGAATATACATATCTCTTTTGTCAGGATCCTGCATCTCAATATAACTTTTTGCAAATTGTTTTGCAGTTGTAGTCTTGCCACACCACTTCGGTCCGACAATATGAACTGCACCGAATGCCTCTAACTTCAGTTCAAGGTCATCATCACAAATTCGCTTAATATAATCGTTCATTATAAATCACCGACCTTTCCGTAGCTATTATACCCAATTCCCTACAAAAAATCAATATTGATAAATAGATTTGCGGTATTTTGGCATAGACTTTTGCGGTATTT
>CAKSAI010000463.1 GCA_934434905.1 uncultured Lachnospiraceae bacterium
GCAGGGATAAGTTTGCCCAGGAGCTTACAGACCTGGAGAGCCTCTATCTGGAGACCTTCGGGAAGGAGATGCCGAAGCTCTATCGGCCGCCTCAGGGGAAGTTCAGTGAGGGCAGCTTAAAGCTGGCGAAGGAGCTGGGGTATCAGACCTTCTTCTGGAGCCTGGCCTATGTGGACTGGGATGTAGATAAGCAGCCCAGCCGCGAGGACGCGCTTGATAAGCTGACCAGGCGGGTGCATCCGGGAGCCGTGGTGCTTCTGCACGTCACCTCCAAGACCAACGGCGAGATCATGGATGAGATCCTGACGAAGTGGGAGGAGATGGGCTATAGCTTCAAATCATTGACGGAGTTCACAAACTAAGGTTCGATCTTCATCTTCATGCAATAAGCGGCGCTTGCTGCAAAAAACAACTGGTATGTTTAAAAACATTAAAACTGGATATATTCATATATCCAGTTTTGCTATATCATGACTCCAACATAAGAAAAAGGAGCGTTGATTAAAATGGCAAATGAAGCAGGAACAGTAAAAAGCGCACAGAAAATCTATGAGAGTGATCATGTGAAATTTCTCACGGTGACGGCACTGGCCGTGGCACTGACTTATGTTTTCACAAGGTTTGTAAATATCCGGCTGCCCTTCGCACCAAACGGCGGACTGATCCATCTTGGCAATGTCCCGCTGTTTGTCTTCGCGATTATCTTTGGCCGCAAGACCGGATCCATCGCCGGAGGTGTCGGCATGGCATTATTTGATCTGACATCCGGGTGGACGCTGTGGGCACCCTTCACACTGGTCATCGTGGGTATCATGGGCTATGTGGTCGGACTTATCACGGAGCGAAAGAAGGGCTACGGCTGGTATGTAGTAGCCATGCTGGCGGCACTGGTCATCAAGATCGGCGGTTATTACATTGCCGAGGGTGTTATCTACGGAAACTGGCTGACGCCGGTGACATCGATTCCCGGAAATCTGATACAGGTTGTATCTGCGATGGTGATCGTTCTGGTGGTGATCGTACCGTTGCGTGCGGCAGCCAACAAGACACTGCTTGGGGAATAAGGAGGAGCTATGTACAAGATAATGACACCCGGTCCTACCCAGGTAAAAGAAAATGTGCGTGCGGCCAGAAGCCTTGTATGCACCAACCCGGATCTGGACGAGAGCTTTTATGATTTTTACAGGGAGACCTGCGAGCTGATCAGCAGCCTGCTCCATACAGAGAACGAGACCATCATCATGGACGGCGAGGGCATTCTTGGCCTTGAGGCCGCCTGTGCGTCTCTGACGGAGCCGGGGGATAAGGTGCTGGTGCTCGACAACGGTATATTCGGAAAAGGCTTTGCGGACTTTGTCACGCTGTACGGCGGCGTGCCGACGCTCTATACGGTGGATGACAAGAATCCCATCGATCCCATAGAGCTGCGGGATTTCCTGAAGGAGAATCATGATTATAAATATGCGACGCTGGTGCACTGCGATACGCCCAGCGGTATGTTGAATCCGATTCATATCCTGTGCCCGCTGCTTAAGGAGTATGGGATCCTGACGGTGGTGGACTCGGTATCGGCCATGTTCGGGGAGGAGGTCCGGGTAGATGAATACCAGATCGATATTCTCTGCGGAGGTTCCCAGAAGGCAGTGTCCGCGCCTCCGGGACTGACCTTCGTGACGGTCAGTGCCGACGCAAAGAAGGCCATGGCAGAGCGGAAAACACCCATCGCATCCTTCTACGCCAATATCAAGGCCTTCGAGGGCTATTATGAAAATAAGTGGTTTCCGTACACGATGCCCATCAGCGACATCTATGGCCTGCGGGCGGCCTTTGACAACATCAAGGCTGACACCGATATGCTGGAGCGCCACAGCCGCATCGCGAGAGCCTGCCGGGCGGCAGTGACAGAGGCCGGGCTGAAGCTCCACTTAGAGAGCGGCTTCTCCAATACAGTGACGGTATTTGATGTGCCAAAGGGTGTCACGGCCCAAGATATCTTGGAGACCATGAAGCGTGAGCATAATATCATGCTGGCGGGTTCCTTCGACACACTGGCCGGACAGGTCATTCGCATCGGCCACATGGGGAGCAATGCCAATCTTTCCGACATGACCGAGACCATGGAGGCACTGGACCAGACACTTAGGGGGCTGGGCGTGGAGCTTAAGGCTTCTCTGAAGGATGTGTTTTTGCGGGAGTATAGGGAGTAAGTTACTGTTCGCATAGCAGTGAACAGTAAGTGGGATACAGCGGATACAGCGATACAGCCAAATTTCATTTTTTTCTTTACAATGCTTAGCAAACGTGTTATGCTTTTGCTAAGCATTAGTTTTCTAAATAATCTTAATGGCAATAGCCATTTATATAATCTTACTGCCGACAGCAGGACTTAGAATTTTTAATGCTTAGATTCC
>CAKSAI010000464.1 GCA_934434905.1 uncultured Lachnospiraceae bacterium
TTACCTGGCTGCGGCATCCTTCCGGGAGCGACGGCAGCGAAGTGGAGATTCAGATTCTGCACCGCACGCAGTTACTGTGTGTGGGAGGCGTCAGTGTCGTTGTCACATTTGTATTTTATCTGATTCTGGATGCACTGGATACTCCTAACATTGTATTCAGTACCATCTCCGTGGTTACCAGTTTTCTGGCCGCAGCGCTTACCATGCTGCGCTCCTCTTATTATGCACTTGGGTATGCTGCAAACGATGTTGTATTGATCGTGCTATGGATTTTGGCCTCAATCGAGAACCCGGCGTATGTTCCGGTAGTCGTTAATTTCACGATCTTCTTTTTTAATGACATGTATGGTTTTTTCAGCTGGAAGAGAAGAGAATTGCAGCAGGCGATGGAATAGTATTGCAAATTTCCCTCTTGACTTAGAGTACACTCCAGGGTATATAATTTATTTATATAAGAACAGGACGGAGGAATGAATTTGGGAATGTAAAAAAGAACTTTGGTTTTGGCTGTATGCGGCTGCCGATGAGCGGGGATAAGGTTGACTATGAGGAGTTTTCCAAAATGGTGGATCTGTATATGGCAGAGGGCTTTAATTATTTTGACACCGCCCGCGTTTATCTCGGCGGACAGAGCGAGACAGCAATACGGGACTGTATCGCAAAGCGGTATCCGAGGGAAAGCTTCATTCTTACGGATAAGCTGTCCACCAGCCTGTTTAACAGCGAAGAGGAGGTCCGGCCGCTGTTTGCAAAGCAGTTGGAGTCCTGCGGTGTGGATTACTTTGATTTCTATCTTATGCATGCGCAGAGCAAGGACATTTTTGAGAAATACAAGCGCTGCCGTGCCTATGAGCAGTCGTTTGAACTGAAGGCAGAGGGGAAGATTCGGCACGTAGGTCTTTCTTTTCATGATAAGGCAGAGGTGCTGGATGAGATCCTGACGGAATATCCGCAGATTGAGGTTGTGCAGATTCAGCTTAATTACCTGGACTTTGATGATCCTGCTGTTCAGTCACGCAAGTGCTATGAAGTCTGTCGGAAGCACAATAAGCCGGTGATCGTAATGGAGCCGGTTAAGGGCGGCAATCTTGTCAATCTGCCGGAGGATGCGAAGAAGGTATTGGAGAATCTGCACGGCGGTAGTCCGGCAAGCTATGCCATTCGCTTTGCTGCCGGATTTGACGGTATCATGATGGTGCTGTCCGGCATGAGCAATATGGAGCAGATGCAGGATAACCTTTCCTATATGAAGGAGTTTAAACCACTGGATGCTGCGGAGAGAAATGCCATCGAGGAGGTGTGCAGGATCTTCCACTCCAAGCACCTGATTCCCTGCACGGCGTGCCGTTACTGCACGGATGGATGTCCGAAGCATATTTCCATACCGGATCTATTCTCACTCATGAATTCGAAGCAGATTTATCAGGACTGGAATGCGGATTATTACTATGGGGAAGTTTATACGAAGAATAACGGGAAAGCTTCGGATTGTATCGGGTGCGGTAAATGCGAGAAGTCATGTCCGCAGCACCTGCCGATCCGCCAGTTACTGAAGGATGTGGTAGCGGAGTTCGAGAAGAAATAACAGGCTGCACGAGAAAAGTGACGGGCTGCGGCTGTAGAAACGATGGGCTGCGGCGTTGTTGACAAAATTCAAAATACCGACTATAATAAAACGCATGTTCCAAAACAAATATATTTGTATTTGACGAATGGTGAACAACGTCCGGTGGACGTTGGCTTTGAACCGACCGAAGCGGAGTGTAGACCGAATTGGATTGCGATGAAATCACGATATATTGTAGGAGAAAGAGGAATAAGATGCCACCGAAGCCAAAATTTACAAAGGAAGAAATTGTTGAAGCAGCGCTTAATATTGTATCCGCGAAGGGGCCGGAGGCTCTGACAGCCCGGGAGCTTGGGGAAAAGCTCGGAAGCTCCGCACGTCCGATTTTTACGGTTTTCAAGAACATGGAGGAAGTGCAGGGGGAAGTGCGCACAGCGGCAATGCGGCGCTTTGAATCCTTTGCAGAGAGAGCCGTGCATCATACGCCGTTCTTTAAACAGGTCGGAATGCAGATGGTGATGTTCGGGGTGCTGGAGCCAAAGCTCTATCAACTGCTGTTCATGCAGGAGAATCAGAATGCTGTCAGCTTTGATGATGTGTTCGGTGAACTTGGATCTACAGCGGATACCTGTATTGATGCGATCTGTAAGGACTATGGTCTGAGCCCCGCAGATGCGCGTGTGCTTTTTGAAAATGTATGGATCTACACCTTCGGCGTAGGGGCTCTGTGTGCTACGGGCGTGTGCCGTTTCTCGGAGGAGCGGCTTGGACAGATGCTGAGCACAGAGTTTCAGGCCATGATGATGCTGATGAAGTCCGGCG
>CAKSAI010000465.1 GCA_934434905.1 uncultured Lachnospiraceae bacterium
CAGACACGCAGATTTTGCAATACAAAAAACAGTTTGATTAATTCGGACTGTTTTTTATTTGCAAACATATGAAAGAGCTGTCGAATCACTATATCTTTGTTTTGGAAAAAAACATATTTGCTACATGAATTGTCTACACATTACAAATATGATAAAATCGAGAAAAATGCAACTCTCTTTTAAATTGACGAAAAAGTGGAGAAAATTGGAAACAATAAAAAGGACAGATGAGGGGGAGAAAAATGAATCCGATAATTCCAATGTTGGCTGTTACGGGAAGCCCCAGGATTGAAAAGGTTCGATATATGTTGGAACAATATAAGCGCGTAGGCGTTGATACGATACTTCTATATCCTCGTTCCGGCCTGGAAATTGAATATATGTCGGAAGAATGGCGGATGTTTTGTTCTCGTGTATTGGCGATGGTTTCTGAGCTACAGATGAAAGTATGGCTGTATGATGAATACAATTGGCCCTCTGGTTCATGTAAGAATACGGTGATTCGGGAAGATGCATCGTTCAGAGCTAAGAGGTTCCTATATAAGAATGGAACGGTCAGCCTTGTGGAGATGAAACCGAAGGAAGAAGGACTGGTCGCGGAGCCTTTCGAAAATGACATGCTAAATCCGGAGGCGGTGCAATGCTTTATTCGTTTGACGCATGACAGATATTATGACTGGTTCAAACAATATTTCGGAAATGTTATTGTAGGTATCTTTACAGACGAACCCAGTTTCATTTACACGGCGAACGGGCAGGGAATATTTCCTTATTATAAAGGAATACAAGAGGATTATCAACGTGTTACGGGGAACGTAGTGGAGGACGATATCAAGAGGTACTGCGAAGGGCATAACACAGAGCATTTTCCGGGAACTTATCGAAAACTGCTTGGCGATCGGTTCTGCCATGCATACATAAGGCAACTGGCAGAGTGGTGCAGGGAACATGGCATATTACTGACCGGACACACCTTAACAGATGATTCTCCGCTTCTTGCTACCAGAGTGACCGGGGATTGGTTTCAATTTATGGAATATCCGGATGTCCCCGGAGTGGATGAATTGCAAACCGGATTTAGCTATGTTCAAGACAGACTGTTTAGCATGATAGAGAATATGAGATACAATGGAAAAGCAAATGCCATGTCTGAACTGTTTGCCCTGGGGCCGTGTTCCATGTCATATACAAAGAGGCGTCAGATGCTTTGGTATGCTGCCGCGTATGGCGTCAATCATTTCTTTGTAGGTATCTCTCATTTAGATGCAAAGGGAAATATTCTGAAACCGGACTTTTTTGACAATTTCAATTGCTACAATCCGGATTTTGATGGCGTCAGACTGCTGGCACAGGAGGCTCAATTGGCGGCGGAATTTTCGGATAAGAAGGTTTTGGCACCAATCGGGGTTCGATGTCCTTATACAGCTTATCTGAATGCGCTGGGAAGACGAAAAGACAGAATAATAGAAGCTGCTTATACAGAACTGATCGATAGGCTTACAACGATGCAGATGCCATGGAGAGTATTGAGAGAGGAGGAGGCAAACACATGCCAAATCGTTCTTGATATACAGGAAGACGGAATTTACGATGAGATAAGCGGACAGCAGTTTTCTACGGTAGAGACGCTGGCTGCATGGCTGGACACACGATATGACGGTCCCAAAGTTCTGCTGCCGGATGGAACACCATCGCAGGAGGTCTTGTTAAAACAGTATGAGGACGGAACGCTTCTGGTGATCGAGCGCAAGGATATCCCGACTACGAAGTGCGACTATATTTTATGTACGGCAGAGGGACGAAAGGCATTTACGCTGGAGCCGAGAGGCGTTGTGGTGTTTAAGCCCGGAGAAATTTCAAGGGAGCCGCAGTCCTGCGTGAAAGAGAGAAAGCTTGAAGATATAAGGGTAGTTCCTGCCAACGATAATATATACAGATGTCAGTTCTTAAAGGATACAAAGACGACGGTACGGGTTGCAGAACCGATGACGGTACGCATGTTCCGAAGAATTTACCCGGATATCGGCGGAAAGGTTTTGCTGGACGGCAAAGAGATGAGCTTTGAGGAGATCTGTTGTCCGGAACTGACAGACTGTTTTTCAGAATTATACAGTAAGACAGAGGTTGTGCTGGAAAAAGGCGTACATACGATAGAAACAGATATTACGGACTATGCATATTTGCCGTCGGTTCTCATAGGGGGCAGATTCAGTATTTCAGACAATCTTTTAAAACGGCAGGATGCAGGGAAACAGCCTGTTTTCGGAAGGATAAAAGTAACCGGAAATATTGAGATACCGCCCGATAGCAGGCAGGCGTTTCTCAAAATAGATGCGTGCGAAATGTATGTTGTAGTTAAGATCAATGGAGAGTGTATGAT
>CAKSAI010000466.1 GCA_934434905.1 uncultured Lachnospiraceae bacterium
ATCCTGCTCCATGCAGATATATTCCTTCACAAAGTCCTCCAGCCTGCTGTTCATCTTGAAGGGAATCGCACGCTTAAACAGCATGGGGAACTTCTCCATGTCCAGTCCGCCCAGATAGATGTCGTAGAGTCTGCGCCGGAAGGACTCATTCCGGGATGTCGTATAGAAATCCGCCCGGTCGAAGTTGCGGGCCAGGTATTCCTTAACTTCCTCCGTGGACATAACTCTCCGGTCTATCCGGTAATCGTTTTTCAAAAGCTCTCCCTTGTGCCAGAAGAAGCACCGTGCAATCTCATTGGTAGCTGTCTCCACATCAAAGACTACGCCCACGCACTGACATTCTCCCGTGTCGCTGTCCTCAAGCTCCAGCACGATGGTACTGGAAAAATTCCTGTTTCGCAGGTAGGCACTCTCGTTATTATCCTCGATATTGATCATGCCGCGCAGATACTCAATCAGGTTCCGGTCGGAATCTTCCGCCGCAGCCTTATTGAAGAAGCCCCGTCCATCGGTATTTGCATACAGCACGATCTGCAGTGCGTCGATGATGGTGGACTTTCCGCTTCCGGAATGTCCGGTAAAAAAGTTGATCTCCTTGTGAAAGGACAGTATCTTTTTATCAATATAATGCCAGTTATTGAGGCACATCCGAGACAGGGCCTCAAATCGCTGTCGGTTCGTCTTCGTTTCCATCGCTCTCCTCCTCAAAGGATTGTAGTAATTCCTGCACCCGATCACCGAAAAGCACCATGCTGATCGATGGATATATGATAAGGCGGCTCTCGCTCTCCAGCTCATCCAGGGCATCTAAGATCTCGATGATCTGATATTTTTTCAGCAGAGTCAGTGTCCGGCGAACTTCTGTTGGCGAAGGCCTTTCCTTCAAGAGCCGAAAACTTCCCATCCGCTCGTTCAGCTCGCCCAGGGTGGTATAGATATTCACGCTGGTGGAGGCCTGAGACATCTGCTCGTCATAAATGAGCTTTAAGAGCAGCAGATAGATCGTTGCCAGCTTGGTAAGCCGCAGTGCCTGGGCATCCTCTCCTACCAGATATATCACACCGGTTGGCGTGTTCTCCTTAAGCTCCATGCCTGCCACACGAAAATATTCCTGCAAAAATTCCAGGTGTCTGCAGCAGATACGGTACTCCTTATTAAAAACAAAGCGGCTTCCCTTCTTGTCATATTTCCGTTCCAAAAGGAAGGTCTGCGCAAGCAGCGTGCGTATGATTCCTGTCAGCTGCTCTTTTTCCTCGTCTGAAAGCTCTTCTATATATGTTATCATCTCGGCTGTCCTTTCTTTAAATCTGCTTCTTTATAAATGTAAGCTTCGGATAGATATAGGAACCGTTATCTACTGTCTCCTCCGCACTGACATCCACCTGGAAGCTGCTGTTCCTCTTGATGGCGTAATCATACGCCAATATCAGCTTCTCAAAGTCCTCATCCGACTTCACGGCTTCCTCGTCGATCTGAACATTCCCGGCCGGATCCATGCGTGCCTCCAGATATTCCTCAAGCTGCCTTCTGGTAAAACGATGCTGGATCTTATTGAGCCGCAGAATCTCCTCCTTGGAGAGTTCTTCCCGTTCCTCCTCCGGCTCCAACTGATCGATGAAGTTCTTCCGGGGGGAGCGTTTCTTATAGAGGGACTTTTCCGCCAGAAGCTGCTGGCTGGACAGATTCATAATAGCCGCCGTCTGCTCCAAGGCCTGCGTGTTATCCGTCAGTTCAGACAGATGATTCAGAAGTTCAATGATCAGCCCCTTCATGCTGCCTTCCCCGTTCAGAAGATAGTTTAGTCGCACCACGGTAGCCTTCACATACTTCATATTTTCCTTATCCATGTTCGCAATGCGTCGCTCAATATCGTCAAAGCCCCGCTGGATGCGTTCCAGATTCTCCAGGATCTCCGCCTCGCTGACCTTTCCATGCTCCTTCTTCAATATCTGCTGCATCCAGGCCTCATCCTGCTGCATCTGTCGGATCCAGTTCTTGATGTCCGTCTTATAGATATAGAAGTTGTCACTGGTCTTTAAGATGTGGTACTTTTTCTCAATAATCTGCGACACATAGCCTTCCAGGTGTTCCTTCAAGAGATCCCCGTAAAAATTCTTCTCCAGCAGACCGCCAAAGAATCGATCCATGTTGTGAAGCATGTTCTGAAGCGAGCGGTTCAACTGCCTGGTATTCACCAGAGCCGTCTTTAGGAGTCGGTAGCTGGCCCGCTTGTCATTCCGCAGGGAAAACAGGATGGCATAGATATTCTGGATATAGATCTCCGTAACATCCAGTTCATCATCAGTGAGCCGTTCAAAGGCTTCGATGAAGATGGCCGCATAATCCGGGATGATGA
>CAKSAI010000467.1 GCA_934434905.1 uncultured Lachnospiraceae bacterium
ACATTTTTTATCTGCAACGAAAGCAGCGGCGATACGGATAAAGACGAGAAATGGACTAAAATCATCACCGGCATGACCATCTATAAGGACAACGAGCTGAAAGCGTATTTGGAGCAGACAGGCTTTCACGATATGCAGGCATACAAAAATAAGATGGGGTGGTTGTGTGTTACGGCAAAAAAATAATGAGGAACAGCTATGTCCAAACAAGCAACGGAATATCAAAGAATGTCGCCTGCGTGCGATTCGGAGGAATGAATATGGAACGAAAAGATGCAATTTGCAACGCTTATCGTCAGACAGGAGGAAACAGCTTTTATGACGGTATGATCACCTGCTCTACTCTAAGCGGAAAAGCAGTGTGCCGCCTGGTGTGGGGTATGAGCAAAGCTGAATGTGACAATTATCTTGAAAAAGCGCTGTCGAGTATTCCCGAAGATTTCTCAGGTAAACTGCTGGAGGTGCCTGTCGGAACAGGCATTCTTACCATGCCGGTTTATAAGACTATGCCAAAGGCAGACATTACCTGCCTTGATTATTCGCCCGATATGATGGGGCAGGCACAGGAAAAGGCAAGCCATCTTAATCTGAACAACATAACCTTTCAACAGGGTGATGTGGGCTCTCTCCCCTATGCGGACGGCACATTTGACATCGTTTTGTCGCTGAACGGCTTTCATGTTTTCCCGGATAAGGATGCCGCTTATCGGGAAGTTTTTCGGGTTTTGAGGCCCGGCGGAACATTCTGCGGCTGTTTTTATGTGGCGGGAGAGCATAAACGGACAGATTGGTTCGTCCGTCACATTTACGAAAAAGCGGGGTTTTTTACGCCGCCCTATGAAACGGCTTCCGGCTTGAAAAATCGGCTGGAGGATGCATATGAAGATGTATGCGCAGGAAACCTAAAAAGTATTGCATGGTTTAACTGCCGCAAGACAAAATAGGAGGCGATGATATGTCAAAGAAAGCAACCGAATTTCAAAGGAAGGCAATGAGCAGGATGTACCGCGGCAAGGAGATCTTCAAGCCGCTGAACACCGGTTGGATAGACGAGAATGTCGCCTGTGTGCGCGAATGGGTGGCAAACATCTTTTTCTACCGCAAGGGAGATACAACCATTATGATTGATGCAGGGTATAATTACGACCGTCTTGCCGAGAAAATGGCTTGGCTTGGGATTGACCCAAAGTCGATACGCCACATTCTCATCACTCATCAGGACACAGACCATGTCGGTGCGGTAGAGGTTGACAGCCCGGGACTTTTCAAAAGGGCAAAACTGTACATAGGAGAGATTGAAAACCGCTACCTTACCGGAGAGGTGCGCCGCAAGGTGATCTATCGCTTATATAAGCTGCCGCAGGTGACAATCAACAATAAAAAACAGTTGCTCAAAGACGGCGAAACTCTGCGTATCGGGGATATTAAAATTAAGTGTTTCCTTGTGCCGGGTCATACATGGGGACATATGGTCTATCTCGTTGATGATAAGTATCTATTCACCGGCGACACGCTGTGGTTCGGTGCTGACGGCGGCGATAGCTTTATTTCCTCTCTTGCAGAGAACAACAAGCTGGCTGTAATGTCACTTGCTGTTCTTGAAATAAAGCTGAAAAAAATAGGTGTACAGCCGATGTTTATAACCGGTCATACGGGTTGGACGGACAATTTTGAGTTTGCTTTTGCTCATAAAGACAAGCTCTGTTCGCCGTTCAAGAAAAGAGTACATGACCCGAACGCTCCCTATGACGCCTATGATGAATCGGATGACACCGAAGGAAACGCAAAAGACGGATATTTGGAGGGTGTTGGGAGATGAAAGCTGTTATTATCGGAATACTGATTCCCTTTCTTGGCACAACGCTCGGTTCAGCCGGGGTGTTCTTTATGAGAAAATCACTCGGTGTTTCAGTGCAGCGTGCGCTTGCCGGCTTTGCCGCCGGAGTGATGGTTGCGGCTTCAATCTGGAGTCTGATTATCCCGGCAATTGAGCAATCGGAAAATTTGGGCAAGCTATCCTTTCTCCCTGCGTTAATCGGATTTTGGGTCGGCGTGCTGTTTTTACTCATGCTTGACCGTCTGATTCCTCATCTTCATATTGGGAGTGAACAGGCAGAGGGCCCTAAAAGCAAGCTTGGGCGCACCACGATGATGGTGCTTGCGGTGACCTTACATAACATTCCGGAGGGCATGGCGGTGGGAGTGATGTATGCGGGCTTTCTTGCAGGAAACGCACAAATCACGGCGGCGAGTGCGCTTGTCTTATCCATCGGCATCGCCATTCAGAACTTTCCGGAAGGGGCAATCATCTCTATGCCGCTCCGAGCAGAGGGGGAAAGTAAGGG
>CAKSAI010000468.1 GCA_934434905.1 uncultured Lachnospiraceae bacterium
TTCCCAGAGAATCCAACACTTTCTTATCATCATAATCAATCGCATCGATCTTAAAATCTGGATTCTGGTTCTTATGTATCAGACGCTCGGCATTCTGAATCACCGTCAGGTTCCGAAGTCCCAGGAAATCCATCTTCAGAAGCCCCAGCTCCTCCAGTGTCGTCATGGTAAACTGGGTCGTAATGGAGCCGTCGGAGGCTCGGGACAGCGGCACATATTCATCCACAGACTTCTGACTGATAACAACTCCCGCTGCATGCATGGAGGTATGCCGCGGCAGACCCTCCAGCCGCTTGGACATGTCGATGAGTTTCTTGACATTCTCATCGCTCTCATAAAGTCCCCGAAGCTCCGGATTCATCACCAGCGCCTTGTCTATGGTAATTCCCAGTTCATTGGGGATCTGCTTGGCAATGCTGTCCACAAAGGCATATGGCAGATCCATCACACGGCCAACGTCCCGTATCACGCCACGGGCCGCCATCGTACCGAAGGTCACGATCTGCACCACCCGGTCCTTACCATACTTGCGCACCACATAATCAATGACCTCCTGCCGGCGCTCCACACAGAAGTCAATATCGATATCGGGCATGGACACACGCTCCGGATTTAAGAACCGTTCAAACAGAAGACTATAACGGATGGGATCAATGCTGGTGATCTCCAGGGTGTAAGCCACCAGACTCCCGGCAGCGCTTCCCCGGCCCGGCCCAACGGCGATGCCCTGGCTTCTGGCAAAATGGATAAAATCCCAGACAATGAGAAAGTAATCCACATAACCCATGGTCTTGATGACAGAAAGCTCATAGGACAGCTTCTCCGCCAGCTCCTCATGTTTGTCCGGATACCGCCGCACTAATCCCTCAAAACAGAGCTTATTCAGATATTCCCAGCTGGTCATGCCATCCGGCACATCGTATTTCGGCAGCTTGGTTACACCGAACTCGATCTCCACGTGACAGCGGTCAGCGATCCGCTGGGTATTCTCCAGTGCCTCAAGGGCATAAGGAAACAGTTCACGCATCTCTGCCTCAGACTTCACATAATACTGACCGCCCTCATAGCGCATGCGGTTTTCATCTGCCAGCTTTTTTCCAGTCTGAATGCACAATAGGATATCGTGAGGCTCCACGTCCTCCTCGTAGGTATAGTGTACATCGTTGGTGGCTACCAGTCCGATTCCGGTCTCCTTGCTCATCCGAAGCAGCTGCTGGTTGACCGTCCGCTGCTCCGGGATCCCGTGATCCTGAAGCTCCAGGAAGTAATTGCCTTTTCCGAAAATATCCTGATGCCACAGCGCCGCAGCCTTGGCTTCCTCATAGAGGCCCCGCTGCAGAAGGCGCGGGATCTCACCGGCCAGACAGGCGCTCAGAGCGATGATTCCCTCGTGATACTGCTCGAGAACCTCACGATCCACCCTGGGCCGATAATAGTACCCGTCCACAAAGCCCTTGGAGACAATCTTCATGAGGTTGCTGTAACCGATATTATTCTCCGCCAGCAGCACCAGATGATAGTACCGATCCTCGCTCTCTACCCGTTCCCGGTCAAACCGGGAGCCCGGCGCCACATAGACCTCGCTGCCCAGGATGGGATTGATTCCCTCCGCTCTGGCGATCCGGTAGAAATCAATGACACCATACATAACCCCGTGGTCTGTGATGGCTGCACTGTTCATTCCCAGTTCCTTGACTCTGGCCACATATTCTTTTATCTTGTTGGAACCATCCAGAAGGCTGTACTCTGTATGGACATGCAGGTGGGTAAAGGCCATGATCGATTCTACTCCTGTTCTTTTATCTGTTATCCGTGATTGCTTATCTTCTATAAATATTATCACGTTTTCCAGGGGATAGCAATTGGTTATTTTCACGGTTTCCGGAGTGACTTACCAAGCATTCCTTCCATTCAAATGAAAGGAGAACCTCTATAATGTCACAGAAAAGCGACTATCGATTTGTGCGAAAGCATCTCAATAGTCGCTTTTAGCTTGCCCACCGCTTGAGGGCTTATATTATTGAGTTATCTGTTATGCTTTTTCTTTCTGCTTATAACGGTTGCACCGATAACAGTGCTGCCGCTGAGAAGCAGAACGGCAAACCACAGCATGAGATCGTTGTTATCGCCGGTCTGCGAGCTTTTTACTCCATTTCCTGCATTTGTCGCTATGATTCCATATTGACTTAAATGGCTTGTTTCAAATACAATATAACCGTTTTCTGCCGCAGCAGGTATGGTTTCTTTAATCTCGCCGTTCAAGATATAGACAACTTCGTATTTGTCATACCCCTTCAAATCTTCCGGCAGAGCAATTCTGATCTTCATTTTGGTATCGCTGATT
>CAKSAI010000469.1 GCA_934434905.1 uncultured Lachnospiraceae bacterium
CCGTAACGAACAAGCCGTAATAAACAAGCTGTAAGAACAAACAGCCCACAGACTGCTTCTCAATCTGTGGGCTGAACTGTTATATTCTACGAAATCTGTCCTTCCAGCACTTCCTTCGCCGCCGCGACAGCCTCCGGTATGCCTGCCGGGTTCTTGCCTCCGGCCTGTGCCATATTCGGACGTCCGCCGCCGCCACCGCCGACCTTAGACGCAATGGCCTTGATGAGATTGCCTGCATGGGCACCGCGCTTCTGCGCAGTCTCAGTGGCCATGGCAATCAGATTCACCTTACCGTCACAGTCGGAAGCCAGTACAATAACACCCTCGCCAAGCTTCTCTTTTAACTGGTCTCCAAGATTCCGAAGACCGTTCATGTCCACTCCGGACACACTGGTAGCAAGAAGCTTCACTCCATTCACTTCCACCACCTGATCCATCACGTCACCCAGGGCATCCTTGGCTGCTTTGCTCTTCAGGGACTCATTCTCACTCTGAACAGCCTTCAGCTCTGCCATCAGGTGCTCGATCTTCTCCACCAGTCCTGCAGGATTGGTCTTAAGAAGCTTCGCTGCTTCGCCGGCAATCTCCTCCAGTCTGTCATAGTATGCAAACACTGCCTTGGAGGTCAGTGCCTCGATACGCCGGACGCCCGCCGCGATCCCGGACTCTGATATGATCTTAAATGCCCCAATGGAGCTGGTATTGGCCACATGGGTACCGCCGCAGAGTTCCACGGAGAAGTCTCCCATCCGCACCACGCGGACCGTCTCGCCATACTTCTCTCCAAACAGCGCCATCGCTCCGGTCTTCCTTGCCTCATCCAGGGTCATCTCCTGCGTCACCACCGGAAGTGCCTCTGCAATCTTCTCGTTGACAATCGCCTCTGCTCTGGTAAGCTCTTCCGGAGTCATAGCCGCGAAATGAGAGAAGTCAAAGCGAAGCCTGTCCGCATTCACATCGGATCCGTGCTGTTCCACATGGGATCCAAGTACCTCCCGCAGTGCCTTCTGCAGAAGATGCGTAGCGCTGTGGTTCCGTTCGATCAGTGCACGTTTCTCTGCATCCACCGACAACGTAACGATATCACCCACCGTAAACATTCCTTTCAGAACTGTCCCTACATGCGCAATTCTTCCGGCCGGCAGCTTCACGGTATCCTCTACCCGGAAGACACTCTCACCTATCGTGATAACCCCGGTGTCCGCCGTCTGTCCACCCATGGTGGCATAGAAGGGTGTCTCCTCCACAATGATAGAACCTCTCTGTCCATCCGTCAGAGCCTCTGCCAATTCCAGTCCGGCATCCTTCGCTGCTTCGTCTGAGCCTTCCGCATCGGCTGTCTCAACCGTCAGAACGGTAATCTTAGACTGGTGAACCAGATGATCATAGCCCACAAATACAGAAGTAATGGAGGGATCCAGTTCATCGTATACCGTAGCATCCGCTCCCATGTAGTTGGTCTCTTTTCTGGCATTTCTGGCCTTATTCCGCTGCTCTTCCATGCAGGCCTTAAAGGCGGCCTCGTCAATGGTATAACCCTTTTCCTCAAGGATCTCCTGCGTCAGATCCAGCGGGAATCCATAGGTATCATACAGCTTGAAAGCGTCCTCGCCGGACAGTACCTTGGTGCCATCCTGTGTAAGCTTCTCTTCCATCTCGCGAAGGATAGACAATCCCTGATCAATGGTCCGGTTGAACTTCTCCTCCTCTTGGGACAGAACGCGCAGAATGAAGTCCCTCTTCTCCCAGAGCTCCGGATAGCCATCCTTGCTCTCCGCAATCACCGTCTCGCTCAGATTTGCCAGGAACTGTCCCTGAATACCAAGGAGCCTTCCGTGTCTGGCTGCACGACGGATAAGACGGCGCAGCACATAGCCACGCCCCTCATTGGAGGGCATGATCCCATCGGAGATCATAAAGGTTGTAGAACGGATATGATCCGTGATCAGCCGGATGGAAACGTCATTCAAGGCATCTGTCTGGTAGGTAACGCCGGCGATCGCGCAGACTCTGTCCCGGATAGCCTTCATGGTATCGATGTCAAATACAGAATCCACATCCTGCACCACCACAGCCAGACGCTCCAGGCCCATGCCGGTATCTATATTCTTGTTGGCAAGCTCCTCATAGTTCCCGTGGCCATCCCCGTTAAACTGGGTAAAGACGTTGTTCCACACTTCCATGAAGCGGTCACAGTCACAGCCCACCTTACAGTCGGGCTTTCCGCAGCCGTACTTCTCGCCACGGTCGTAATAGATCTCAGAGCAGGGACCGCAAGGACCAGCGCCGTGCTCCCAGAAGTTATCGCACTCTC
>CAKSAI010000470.1 GCA_934434905.1 uncultured Lachnospiraceae bacterium
ACTATTAACAGAATAAGAAAGCACGAAGATCCGAGGGTACTTCTGTGGATGCTGCTCGCCTTGATATTGGCGCTGGCCGGGTGTACCCGGAATTCCGGGAAGGACAACAACGATCAGCCAGATGACGGTGAGACCAAGCTTGTGGAGGACGGTCAGCTTTACATGCTCCTAAACTGCAATATCGACACGAATCGCCTGTTCTTAGAGAGCGTGGAGACAGGCAAGCAGGAGATATTCAACTTTGATGATGAGACGAAGGCTGTAAACCGAAGTGGTGAAGAGGCGACCGTAGACAGTCTTCCGGTGGGAGAACTGGTGGAGATTATCTATACAGAGGAGAAGCTGCTTACGAAGGTTGCGGTATCGGAGGATACCTTCGAATATAAGGATGTTACGGAATATGAGATCGATCCGGAGGCAGCGTCGATTGCAGTGGACGGTGTCAGCTACAGCTATGACGAATATATGAAGATCTTTTCCAACAAAGGCGTGATCCCCTTAAATGTGCTGCTGGAGCATGTAGATGGAGATACCATCTGCATCCGGGGGCGCGGAACGGAGGCTCTCACCGTGATGCTGGATCGTAAGGAGACGGAAGGGTCAGACTTCTTAAAATGGTTCCGGTCCGAGAACGGGTTCGATTAGAATGAAAGATGAGATAACGAGGAGGAAGAATATGGAAAATAAGAATCATCGCGAGAAATATCAGGAATGGCTTGAAAATCCCTGCTTTGACGAGGCCACCAAGGCGGAGCTTCGCGGGATTGCCGGAGACGAGAAGGAGATAGAGGAACGCTTCTATACGGAGCTGGAGTTCGGTACGGCCGGTCTTCGCGGCGTGATCGGTGCCGGAACCAACCGCATGAACATATACACGGTGCGCAAGGCGACCCAGGGGCTTGCCAATTATATTGTAAGCTTGGGAAATCAGAATAAAGGCGTTGCCATAGCCTATGATTCCAGAAGGATGTCGCCGGAGTTTGCCGATGAAGCGGCACTCTGCCTGTGTGCAAACGGGATTAAGGCGTATGTATTTGAATCCTTAAGACCGACACCGGAGCTGTCCTACGCAGTGCGCAGGCTGGGCTGCACTGCCGGGATCAATATCACGGCCAGCCATAATCCGCCGGAGTACAATGGCTATAAGGTATACTGGGAGGATGGTGCGCAGATCACACCACCTCATGACACCGGGATCATGGCAGAGGTGAAGAAGGTTACGGATTTTGCAGCAGTCAAGACCATGCCGCTGGCGGAAGCGAAGGCAGCAGGGCTCTATCAGGTAATCGGCAGTGAGGTAGATGATGCATATATCGCGGAATTGAAGAAGCTGGTGCTTCATCCTGAGGCGATCGAAGCTGTGCAGAAGGATCTGCGGATCGTCTACACACCGCTTCACGGCACCGGCAACCTTCCGGTTCGGCGTGTGCTTCGCGAACTTGGGTTTACGAATGTATATGTGGTGAAGGAACAGGAGCTGCCGGACGGGGATTTCCCGACGGTGAGCTATCCCAACCCGGAGGCAGCGGAGGCCTTTACACTGGGACTTCAGTTGGCAAAGGAGGTGGATGCGGATCTGGTTCTGGCTACGGATCCGGATGCGGATCGTTTGGGCGTCTATGTGAAGGATCAGAAGAGCGGAGCATACCATTCTCTGACCGGCAATATGTCCGGCTGTCTCATCGGCGAATACGTCATCAGTCAGCGGAAGGAGAAGGAAGGTCTGCCGACGGATGGTGCGCTGATCAAGTCCATCGTATCCACCAACATGGCGGATGCCATTGCAAAGTATTACGGGATTGCGCTGATCGAGGTGCTTACCGGCTTTAAGTTTATCGGCCAGAAGATCCTCCGGTTTGAGACGGAAGGAAAGGGCACCTACCTGTTTGGCATGGAGGAGAGCTATGGCTGTCTGCCGGGAACCTATGCAAGGGACAAGGATGCCGTGGCTGCCACCATGGTACTGTGCGAAGCAGCCGCCTACTATAAGACCCGGGGCAAGACCTTGTGGGATGCCATGATCGATATGTACGAGAAGTATGGCTATTATAAGGAAGATGTGAAGTCCATCACGTTAAAGGGTATCGAGGGCCAGGAGAAGATTCAGAGGATCATGGAGACTCTTCGGGCGGAGGCTCCCAGACAGATCGGAGATTATCCGGTGGTATCCGCCAGGGATTATAAGAAGGATACCATTCTTTCCATGAAGGACGGTGCAGTGACACCTACCGGACTCCCATCCTCAAATGTACTTTATTACGATCTGACGGATGATGCCTGGGTGTGCGTGCGGCCCTCCGGA
>CAKSAI010000471.1 GCA_934434905.1 uncultured Lachnospiraceae bacterium
ATATTATGGAGGGTAATCGTCAAGTCCTTTTGTTCCGCTATTTTTAATATCCATTTTGCACAATTATCACCGCAGGCCGTCCCGTTAAAAATACGTCCCGTGTCATCAAAAGCCATCAGGATCAATGTCTTCACACCTCCCGATAATGTCTCTGGAGAAATTGCGCCTAACACAGGACTATCAATCAAATGCGCGCCAATCACTTCCGATTTGTCAATGTCTTTTATCATCTCTTTCGATAATTCATCAGTGATCCATTCGTCTTCATATTGATTCTTAAAATATAACGGAGGATTGTAGACCTCTCCCTCACAGCTTCCAAAATATATGTTCAGCATGATACTCCTATTCTCTGCCCTACGGCTGCATTTTTTCGGGAAACCCGAACTCCGCTTCGCTACGTTTGGGTAGCGGAAAGTGCTTCGCACTTTCCTTCATTATATCATGGATTTCTCTGAACAGGAAGCATATTTGTATTTTTATTTTGTGGGCGGTGATTGTAAGAATCGCAGGATTGTAGTACAATAAGTAGTGTTGTGACGCAGGAACGCGTAATATAGGAAAGCAAGTGCAAGGAGATGAGACGCCATGGAAACTACATCTAATGATATCCGGATGAAAACCTGTATGCTCTGTCCCAGGAAATGCGGCGTGAACAGGACACAGGGAGAAAAAGGCGTCTGCGGGCAAACGGATGAGCTCCGGGTGGCCAGGGCTGCCCTCCATATGTGGGAGGAGCCGTGTATCTCCGGCAGCCGAGGATCCGGTGCTGTTTTCTTCTCCGGATGTGCGCTGCACTGCGTGTTCTGCCAGAATCATGCCATTGCAGATGGTGCGGCTGGGAAGTCTATTACGGTGGGGCGGCTGGCAGAGATCTTTTTGGAACTGCAGGCGCAGGGCGCCAATAATATCAATCTGGTGACGGCAGGGCACTTCACACCGCAGGTTATGAAAGCGCTTGACCTGGCAAAGCGCCAAGGGCTGACACTTCCGGTAATCTATAACACCAGCGCCTACGAGGAAGCGGAGACCATCCGCAGTCTGGAGGGCTATGTGGACGTGTACCTGCCGGATCTGAAATACGTGGATCCGATTCTCAGTAGGAAATATTCCCATGCATCAAATTATTTCGAGAAAGCCGGGGCTGCGATCGCCGAGATGGTGCGTCAGACCGGGGAGATGAAGTTTGTATTAGAGATGGAGACTGCGGGAAGTCAGGCTGTAGAAGACCGGGGAAAGCTTGCGGGAAGTCAGGCTACAAGAGGCCAGAAGGAGACTATGGGAGTCGCCGAGTACCAGCGGCGCAGTGAACAGGGCAAGTCTCTGCTCATGACGAGGGGCGTTATCGTGCGGCATCTGCTGTTGCCGGGCTGTATGGAAGATTCCAAACGGGTGCTGGATTATCTTCTGGATACCTATGGAGACCGCATTTTTATCAGCATTATGAATCAATACACGCCGCTTCCCCATGTGGCCGCCTACCCGGAGCTCAATCGACGGGTGACGGATCGGGAATATAACGCGGTGATAGACTATGCGCTGGAGCGGGGACTGGAAAATGGATTTATCCAGGAGGGTGGAACCGCCGAGGAAAGCTTCATCCCGGAATTTGATAATTTCGGGGTGTGAATGAAAGCCAAATGAAAGGAATCGCCATGGGAAAGATCAAATGGAACAATAAGAAAACAAACATCCTTTTGCTGGGGATCCTGGGAGTGGGTCTCCTGGTAGGAGCGCTGTTTTTCTGGATCGAGTATCCAAGGATGAAGGAGTTCGGGACGGCCGGAATCTTTACGGAAGAAGAAGTTCGGGAGAAAACCGAGGAACTGATCGGATTGTTCTCGGCGCAGAATTATCAGGAGATTCTGGACAGCTACGGCGGTAAAGCGTTTCAGAAGACAGCAGACGTGGAGAAGCTGGAGAACGCAGCCATATTTGCCAGCACTGACTGGGGAGATTTTCAGGAGATTTCCGATATCACCCTGGGCGAGATGAAGAAGGCCGGAAAGTGGTATGCAGTGGCAGAATCCCAGGTGGTCTATGAACATGTAACGGTAACATTTACCTTCAGCTTTGATAAGGATATGAAGCTGGCAGGGGTGCATCTGAAGCAGGAGATTTCCTGGCCTTCTTCGACCACCTGAGCAACAGCATACTTGAACCTCTCATCACTAAAGTGACGAGATTCCCGGGAACAGGCTTCTAACGAAGCCTTATTTATCGGGCTACCCCCGTGAGTTCCCACGGTTGTTATTTCTTACTTTTTATGATACTGACAGTAATCTCAATCCTTCATTA
>CAKSAI010000472.1 GCA_934434905.1 uncultured Lachnospiraceae bacterium
AAACAACATTCGCTGAGCTTGATAAGATTGCGAAGCCGGAATGCATTTTCGCTTCCAACACATCCAGCCTTTCCATCACAGAGATCGGCAACGGTCTTACAAGACCTATGATCGGTATGCATTTCTTCAATCCGGCAGACCGCATGAAGCTGGTGGAAGTGATCGCAGGCGTGAACACACCGGAAGAAGTAGTATGCACCATCAAGAAGATCTCCGAAGAGATCGGCAAGACTCCGGTACAGGTAAACGAGGCAGCCGGTTTTGTAGTAAACCGTATTCTGATCCCCATGATCAATGAAGCAGCCTTCATCAAGATGGAGGGCGTTTCCGATATCGCCGGCATTGATGCTGCTATGAAGCTGGGTGCAAATCATCCCATGGGTCCCCTGGAGCTGGGCGATTTCATCGGTCTTGATATCTGCCTTGCTATCATGGATGTACTTTACAAGGAGACGGGTGACAGCAAGTATCGCGCATGCCCGTTGCTTCGTAAGATGGTTCGCGGAGGAAATCTTGGCGCCAAGACCGGAAAGGGCTTTTATGTATACAATGCCGACCGCACCAAGACACCGATTGACGCGCAGTAATCGTATAACAAGGAGGAATTTGAAACATGGATTTCAGTTTAGATAAAAAGCATGAGATGGCCAGAACTCTTTTCAAAGAGTTTGCCGAGACAGAAGTGAAACCTCTTGCCCAGGAAGTGGACGAGACAGAAGAATTCCCGATGGGAACGGTAAAGAAGATGGCAAAGGCAGGCTTCATGGGCATTCCTGTTCCCAAGGAATACGGCGGACAGGGCTGCGATCCTCTGACCTATGTTATGTGTGTGGAGGAGCTTTCTAAGGTTTGTGCCACTACAGGTGTTGTTGTTTCCGCACATACCTCACTCTGCATTGACCCGATCCTGACCTACGGAACCGAGGAGCAGAAGCAGAAGTATGTAGCACCTCTTGCCAAGGGTGAGAAGCTGGGCGCATTTGCCCTGACTGAGCCCGGTGCAGGAACGGATGCACAGGGTGCTCAGACCAAGGCTGTTTTAGATGGAGATGAGTGGGTGCTGAACGGCTCCAAATGCTTCATCACCAACGGCAAGGTGGCAGACGTGTATATCGTTATCGCCATTACCAGCGTGACAGAGGACAAGAAGGGAAGAAAGAAGAAGAACTTCTCCGCATTTATCGTTGATAAGGGAGCACCGGGCTTCTCCTTCGGAACAAAGGAGAAGAAGATGGGTATCCGCGGATCATCTACCTATGAGCTGATCTTCGAGGACTGCAGGATCCCCAAGGAGAATCTGTTAGGACCGGAAGGCAAGGGCTTCCCCATCGCTATGCATACACTGGACGGCGGACGTATCGGTATTGCAGCCCAGGCACTTGGTATCGCAGAAGGTGCGCTGGATCGCTCCATCGAATATACCAAGGAGCGGAAGCAGTTTGGCCGCAGCATCGCTCAGCAGCAGAACACCCAGTTCAAGCTGGCGGATATGGCTGCCCGGATCGAGGCTGCGAAGCTTCTGGTCTATAAAGCGGCTATGGCGAAGGCAACCCAGAAGGTCTATTCCGTGGAGGCGGCTATGGCGAAGCTGTTTGCGGCGGAGACTGCCATGGCAGTTACCACCCAGGCAGTGCAGTTGTTCGGCGGCTACGGCTACATACGTGAATATGATGTAGAGCGCATGATGCGCGACGCCAAGATCACAGAGATCTACGAGGGAACCTCAGAGGTTCAGCGGATGGTAATCTCTGGTGCATTGTTGAAGTAGAAGGAGGAAATTATCGTGAAGATAGTTGTATGTATAAAACAGGTGCCGGACACTAAGGGCGGCGTGAAGTTTAATCCGGACGGTACGCTGGATCGTGCATCCATGCTGGCCATCATGAATCCGGATGACAAGGCAGGTCTGGAAGCAGCCTTACGGATCAAGGATGAAATGGGTGCAGAGGTTACCGTTGTTACCATGGGACTTCCCAAGGCAGAAGAGGCACTGCGTGAGGCTATGGCCATGGGCGCAGATAAGGCGGTTCTTGTAACAGACCGTGTGTTGGGCGGAGCCGATACCTGGGCTACCTCCTCCACCGTTGCAGCGGCAATCCGGAATCTGGAATATGATCTGATCATTACCGGCCGTCAGGCCATCGATGGCGATACCGCTCAGGTTGGTCCGCAGATTGCCGAGCATCTTGGCATACCGGTAATCTCCTATGCCGAGGACATTAAGATTGAAGGCGATTCTGTTGTTGTTAAGCGGCAGTACGAGGATCGTTACCATATGGTTAAGGCCAAGAT
>CAKSAI010000473.1 GCA_934434905.1 uncultured Lachnospiraceae bacterium
CCAATCCACGTACCGGCTGCACAGCCAGTACGATTTCCGGATCGCGGTCAAGCTCTCTGGCGATGATCGCCTTCTGCTGGTTTCCGCCCGACATTCCGCGCACCAGGCTGTTTTCGCCCTGCGTTGAGCGGATATCATACTTCCCGATCAGGCCTTTGGCATATGACCGGATCGCGGAAAACCGCAGAAATCCATGTCTCTGAAAAGGATCGGTGTAGTAGCGCTTGAGAATCAGATTCTCCATCAAAGTATCATCCAGGATCAATCCATGTCTGTGACGGTCTTCCGGAATATGCGCCATCCCATCCATGCATTTTCTGCGGATACTCTCATGGGTGATATCCTTCCCCCGAAGCAATACGCTGCCTTCGTCCATAGCCATCAGCCCCGTGATCCCATACACCAGCTCGGATTGGCCGTTTCCATCGATTCCGGCAATGCAGACGATCTCGCCCTCGTGCACCCGGAAGGATACATCCTTCACGGCTTCCTTTCCGTGCCTGGATCTTATGGTCATTCCCCGAACCTCCAGCACCGGCCTTCCGGGCAGCTGCTCCTTCTTCTCCACCACAAAGCTTACTTTTCTGCCAACCATCATCTCGGACATGGCTTCCTTGGTGGTATCCGCCACCTGTATCGTGCCGACATACTTCCCCTTTCGAAGAACACTGCACCGATCGGCCACTTCCTTGATCTCGTTGAGCTTATGGGTAATAAAAAGGATGGATTTTCCCTCCGCCACCAGTTGCCGCATGATCTTCATCAGCTCCCTTATCTCCTGAGGTGTCAGCACAGCCGTCGGTTCATCGAAGATCAGGATATGGTTATCACAATACAACATTTTCAGGATCTCCACCTTCTGCTGCATGCCCACTGTGATGTCGGAGATATAGGCATCCGGATCGATCTTGAACTTGTACTGCCGGCTTAAATCCATCACTCTCCTTCTTGCTTCCTTCATCTTCAGAACACCGCAGCCAGTCGTCTCCCGGCCCAGCACAATGCTCTCCAGAACTGTAAAATTATGTACCAGCTTGAAATGCTGATGTACCATACCGATTCCCAGGTCGTTGGCATCGTTGGGACTTCCTATCTTCACCTTCTCCCCGTCAATCTTAATCTGCCCGGCCTCCGGCTGGTAGAGACCAAACAGTACGCTCATCAGAGTGGACTTCCCGGCTCCGTTCTCCCCAAGCAGCGCATGAATCTCTCCCCTTTTTACCTGCAGCGTGATGTCATCATTGGCCTTAAACTCACCAAACTGCTTGGTAATATGCTCCATCTCTATGACATAATCCATTCCTTCTCCTCCTTGTATAGCGCACACTGCTACAGACACCACTACCACCACAAATGAAAGCCCACGGATTGCTACATACTTCGCATTCATAGTAAAAATAGGCACAAAGAAACCCTCGTATGAAACATCCGTTCACACAAGGGTTTCTTTGGTATTTTGTATGGCTATTCTTCTACTATGTTCTTGTCACATATGACGCATTATACCATATCCACGCAAGAAAGACAATTTGTTTTGCGTTAAGTTGGCGTTAGGGTTTTGGAAAGCTTTGCAATCCAGACCACCCCATAGAGTACCTATCCTATTCATTCTCTTCTAACCACCGTTTTAATATACATTGCCAGTTCATACCATCCTGCAGTACCCTTAAGACAGTTACGGTCATAAGCTCCGGATCTATGATATAGAAAAACAGATATGTACGATACGGCTTCAAACGAATGTCATATCCTCGATACTGAAAACCTATCGTATTAAAACCTGCTGCTTGCGTCTTTAATCCATTAGCAGCTTCTTTCATCTTCTTGGTGAAATTTTCACCAAACTCACGATATTTGAAGGTAGTCAAAATATACTGTTTCATCTTTCGCATGTCATCCCGACTGCTAAAGGTATATTCTACTACATATTTATCCTTTCCCATGATGCACCTACTTATATAGCATCAAGCTCTGCCCACATTTCTTCTTCTGAAATCACTCTTCCATTTTCCATATCATCTATGGATTCATCCAACTTAGTGAATAAGACATCCATTGCATCATCTATGGTATATGCATTTTTTGCTACCTGAACAGCTTCCATAAAAACCATCCTTTCTCAATGCGGCACACCTTCTCGTTACCCTTAGTATAGCACATCTGCTCAAATTATACTACTCATTTTCAACTTGCTTTCGAAGTTTCATCATCTCTTTTTCGTGAGCCATGTCGATAGACAAACCATACCACGGAAAAACTGACTTTTCAAGAGGGTCTGGAC
>CAKSAI010000474.1 GCA_934434905.1 uncultured Lachnospiraceae bacterium
TTCTGTGACTGAATGCATGTCGGCTCGCCTCCCTTGTTTATACTTCAAGATATAATCATACAGATATTATTGTACCCCCAAATTTCTGTTTTTGTCAATTGAACACAAAATTCTCTCCGTTTCTTTTTGCTGTTGCATCAGATATAACACTCATTTTGTGTCTTCCCCTACCTCTTCTCCACAATCTCCAGCCCCACCTGGGTCTCCACAATCCTTCCCATCATGGTGATCTCCAGCCAGGCCAGCCGTTTATGGCGGTCGATCTTCTTGATACAGCCCTCCATCCCCTGTAAGGGGCCGCTGGTGATGCGGATCTCATCCTTTTCAATGACACCTATGGAAGCTTCCACAATCTGGCTGTCTCCTCCCAGCTTCTGAAGCACACATACTTCCTCCGCAGTCAGCGGAACGATCTCGTCTCCGATGCCAAGCAGCCTGCTCATGCCGATAACGCTCCTCAATGACTCTTTCAGTTGCTCCGGGTCGTCGCTCACGAGGAACACATAGCCGGGGAACAGCATTTTCCGTTCCGTATGCCATGCGCCTTCATAGCGCCGTTGCTTTTCATAATAGGGAATAAAGCATTTTCGCAGTACACTGCCTTCGCAGTCCTGCTCCCGGATGATCCTCTGACATTGAATAACAATATTCTCTTCGGAACCTGTCCGAACCTGAATTACATACATATCACACATGGAACCCCTCCACCGCATTTTGAGCGTGCTTCGCCATTTTGCCTTAAAGCAAGGCAAAATGCAGCTTCCTTATGTCATTGAAGAATCCATAATGCGGCAAGGCGACAGTTATGGATTCAACAAGTCATATTCTTTTAAACAAAAATCTCCTCGGTGTCCTCAACCTCCTCTGCCTCGCACACTTCGTAGTAAAGTGCCTCGTACTTCCTGCGGCAGTTCTTGAGATCATCTTCCGGCGAATGGTAGGTCGGCACAGCCTCGGCCACCAGCTTCTCGATCTGCGGATCGTTGCGGTAGCTGGCTCTTGCCAGTTCTTCCAACTGTTCAAGGAACTTCGGCACATGGAAGGGAATCGGCTTCCCGATATGGATCAGCTCGTTGGGCGTCCGCTCCAGTCCTTCCTCTGCCATCAGCTTCTCCTCGTACAGCTTCTCGCCGGGTCGAAGCCCGGTATATGTGATCTTGATCTCCTCATCTGGCTTGTAGCCTGACAGCTTGATCAGATTTCTGGCTAATGTATCGATCTTCATCGGTACGCCCATATCCAGCACGAAGATCTCGCCGCCATGGGCGTATGTACCGGCTTGGAGCACCAGGCTCACTGCCTCCGGTATCGACATGAAGTACCGGATGATATCCGGATGGGTCACAGTCACCGGCCCGCCCTGCTCGATCTGCTTCTTGAAGAGCGGGATCACAGAGCCGTTGCTTCCCAGCACATTTCCAAAGCGTACTGCCACAAATTCGGTGCGTCGACGCTTCCCTTCTGCACTGTCGCTGTCGGTGCGGGCTGTCTGTTCGCTTGCCATGTCAATGGTTTCCGCCCAGTCCAGCACTTCTTCCATCTTCAGCTCGTCAATGAGCTTCTGCGCACTGTCTGATTCCTCGTGAAACTGAAGCATCGGAAGCAGATCCTCCCGGCCGCTCCGGCTGATCATATCCATGCTCTGGATGACCATCTCGCAGAGGCGCTTGCTGGCTCCCATGATATTGGTGGGATTCACGGCCTTGTCCGTGCTGATTAAAACGAAGCGCTCACAGCCATTCTTCATGGCGGCGTAAGCCGTCTTGTAAGTGCCAAGCACGTTGTTCTTGATGGCCTCGCAGGGGCTGGTCTCCATCAGCGGCACATGCTTATGGGCGGCCGCATGGTAGACGATCTGGGGCTTGTACGTCTCAAAGACGCTGCAGATCCGGCGGCTATCCCGCACAGATCCGATCAATACCGCGATATCCTGTCCCGGATACCTGGCCTTCAGCTCCTGTTCGATGTCGTAGGCGTTATTCTCATATATATCGAAAATAATCAGCTTCTTCGGCTCATGGGCTGCAATCTGACGGCACAGCTCACTTCCGATGGAGCCGCCTCCGCCTGTAACCAGGATCGTCTTCCCCTTCAGGTGTTGGAAGATCTCACTCAGATTGACTTTAATGGGATCTCTGCCCAGCAGATCCTCCACAGCCACATCCTTCATCCGTTTTAATGTCACGTCTCCATTTACCAGCTGGTAGATGCCCGGCAGGATCTTCAGCTCACAGCCGCTCTCCTTACAGATATTCAGGATATCCCGCTTCTCCTCCGGTG